>JAYUBJ010000460.1:0-4637 GCA_043740915.1 Verrucomicrobiota bacterium | reverse complement strand
GCGCTACACCAGCGCCAGTTCGTGAAGCGGTGTGCCGGGATTTGGGGTAACCATGAATGGAGCTGGCGCGGCCAGTGACCGCAGTTTGTAGTCGCACGCCTTGAGGCAGCGTCGAGTGCGCCTGGCTAACCAGTGTTCGGACATGTGCCGGGACGCAGCCTGAAGGCCTGCGGCCACAGGCCGTAGGCTCGGGATCGATTCGTGTCCAGTAGTTGTTTTCAGCCGTGTGGCCACGGCTCTAAATTCCATTCGCTTCCGGTGCAGAATGCGCTACGTTGGGCCGTGAAATTCGAAGCGAATTGCCCATGAAGATTTTGCTGAACACCACCTTGTTGCTGAGCTGCTGTGCGCTCGGATTGACCGCCGCTGAAAAGTCCGCCGCGTCTAAAAAGCCGAAGCAGCACGCGGCGGTGGAATCCACGGAGCCCAAGGCGATGTCGGTGGAAACCCTGGCCAAAAATGCGCGCCTGTCGGTGGTGACGGTTTCGCATTATGGCCGTGATGGCAAACCGAATGGCATCGGGGCCGGCTTCGTGGTGGCTGCCAATGGCCTGATCGCCACCAGCCTGCATGTCATTGGCGAAGCCCGGCCGATCACCGTGCAACTGGCGGATGGCCGACGCTTCGAGGTCACGGAAATTCATGCGTGGGACCGCAAACTGGATCTCGCCGTGGTCCGCATCGCCGCGGAGAACTTGCTGGCGTTGCCACTCGGCGATTCGGAGACATTGAAGCAAGGCACGCCGGTGGTCGCCATTGGCAATCCGCTCGGGCTGGATCACAGCGTGGTGCAAGGGGTCGTTTCCGCCCGGCGCGACATTGAAACTTTTGACATGATTCAAATCGCCATCCCGATCGAGCCCGGGAACAGCGGCGGGCCGCTGCTGGACATGCAGGGACGCGTGCACGGCATTCTCACTTTGAAATCCGCGGTGACCGCCAACCTCGGTTTCGCCATGCCCATCAACGCGCTCAAACCTTTGCTCGATAAACCGAATCCGGTGCCCATGAGCCGCTGGCTCACCATCGGCGCGCTCAATCCGAAGGAATGGCTGCCGGTGTTTGCCGCGCGCTGGACCCAACGCGCCGGACGCATCCAAGTCGATGGCGCGGGCGCGGGTTTCGGCGGCCGCTCGCTCTGCCTCTCGCAGAGCGCCGTGCCCGACCGGCCGTATGAGGTGTCGGTCACGGTGCGGTTGGACGACGAGGCGGGCGCGGCGGGATTGGTGTTCGCGTCCGATGGCGACCAGAAGCATTACGGATTTTATCCGAGCGCCGGGCAATTGCGCCTGACCCGTTTTGACGGGCCGGAAATTTTTTCCTGGACGGTGCTCAAACAGGCGCCCAGTCCGCATTACCGCCTCGGGGATTGGAATACGCTCAAGGTCCGCTGTGAAAAGGAAAAAATCCTTTGCTTCGTCAATGACCAACTGGTGATCGAATCCGCGGACCACGAACTGGCGGGTGGCAAAGTCGGCCTCGCGAAATTCCGCGAGACCAAGGCGGATTTCAAAAGCTTCCAGGTCGGCGGCCAAGTGGCGGCGGCGAACCCGGGCACCCCCGCCGAACTGGTGGCCCGCATCACCCGCCAGGTTGAAAACCTCTCGGACAAACCCAGCCCCGAAATTGTGGCCGCCCTCCAAGCGCAGGCCGAAGCCAGCCGGATGGTGCTGCTCGAGCGCGCGCAGAAATTGGAACGCGAGGCCGCCCAACTCAAGAAGCTGGCCGCCGCCGTCCATCGCCAAGCCGTGCAGGCCGAGTTGATCAAGGCGTTGGAGGGACCGGAAGAAAAAATTGACCTGTTCCTCGCCGCGTTGCTGATTGCCAAACTGGACAACGCCGAGCTGGAGTTGGAGGCGTATCGGCGGCAGTTGGACAGCATGGCGCGTGAGATCACGGCGAAACTGCCCGCATTGGCGGATGACGCCGCCCGGCTGGCCGCCCTCACGAAATATTTGTTCGCCGAAAATGGTTTTCACGGCAGCCGTGGCGATTTTTACAACCGCGCCAACAGTTACCTGAACGAAGTTTTGGACGATCGCGAAGGGCTGCCCATCACGCTCTCCGTGCTCTTCCTGGAACTGGCCGAGCGCATCGGCCTCCGCAGCGTTTCGGGTTATCCGTTGCCCGGTCATTTCATGGTGAAATACCTCCCCAAAGGCGGCGAACCGCAACTCATCGACGTGTATGAAGGTGGTAGAATTCTGTCCCGCAATGAAGCCGAAGATTTGATCCAATCCACCACGAGCGAGCGTTTGGGCGTCGATCCCATCAAACCAGCCACCAAACGGGAAATTGTCGTCCGCATGTTGAACAACCTGCTCGGCCTGGTGGAGCGCAATGAATCCGCCTCCAACGCGCTGCGCTATCTGGATCTCATCGTGGCGCTGTCACCCGACTCGGTGGAGGACCGCTTCCGGCGGGCCCAGCTCCGGCTTCGGACGGGCGACACAGCCGGTGCCAAGCAGGATCTCAAATGGCTGCTCGACAAGGAAGCCCCCGGGATGAATTTGGAGCGCATCGCCGAGTTGTACCGTTCACTCTGAACTGGTGCCTCCGCTGTAGCCGCAACCTTCAGTTGCGTGGATGTGCGGACGGACGATGCAACAGCGTCACCGCGACCATCGACACGTAGCCGCAACCTTCAGGTTGCGTGGGCGCGGGCGGAGGAGAACACCACACCAGAGCGCAGTTGAAGGCGTGCGGCTACACCTACCGGTTTTTGTTGCGCAACTGGCGCATCTGTTCCGCCGTGAGCGGGATCGGCGGCGGCTTGCGGTGGCTGGCCAGTTCGGCCAGCGTTTGCCACACGGAACTGCCCTCGAGCTGCACCGGTGTCGCGCCATCGATGCGCTCGTCTCCCAGCCACTCCAGCAATTTGATTCCGGAGATCGGGCCGTATTGCTTCTGGTCGCTGCCGACGATTTTGTATTTGAGATGCTGGCCGATGTGCTGGCGCCAGTCCACGATCTGCTTGGCGACTTGGGCAGCGGGCTGGGCGGCGGCCTGGGCGGCAGCCATTTGAAGCGCCGCCGACGTGCTCCCGACCTCAACGGAAACGCCGCCGATGCTGAGCTCGGGAAATTTCATTTCCCCGATGTTGAAGTTCGGGAGTTTCAGTCCCGCGCCGAATGCCTCCTGGCCGCCGATCTTCGCCTCGAGCTGAAGCTCGGATCCCGTCACCCCCGGAGTTTGGTATCCGTTCACAACCCATTCGAGCTTGCCCGTCAAAATATCCACGAGCAGGCCGTGCACCGGAATCTTCGGGCCGATGAGCGGGCTGGCGCGGATGAACTCCACGCTGTGAATCACATTTTGCCGTTCACTGGCGAACAACCCAAAGAACTCGTGCAAGTTGTCCGGCAGCCGGCTGCGCTCCACGCCCAGCGCCTTGAAACGGTCGGTCAATTGCGCCACGGAAGTTTGGCCCACATGACAATCCGTATGGCCGATGATGGCGATCTCCTGGCCCCCTTTGACCGCGCAGGCCAGCGCCAGCGTGCGCGTCATCGAACTCATGGAATCGAAGATGATGTTCCCGGCGTTGCGCAGCCAGATGAACTTCGATTCCGGGACGCCCAGCACCTCGGGCATCAATGGATTCAGGCGCGGGTCGATGCAGGTGAGCGCGATGATCGGCAGCGCGTCAGCGAATTCCTCCACGTGCAAGCCCGCGGTTTTGTCACCGGCCGTTGCACGGTGATTGGCGTCAACAATGGCTTCGAATAAACGCATGAATTTCGAAACGGCCGGGCTTCGTCACGATTTGGGCGGAACCAAGGTTGGAGCGGTCTGCAGGATTGGCGAGGCTGGTAGTTTCTTTCGCAAGGCAAAATATAGGATCAGACCAACCACCGTCGCCGCCACGGCCAACATCAGCAGGCCGATGACCAGCAAGAGAATCATTTTGATCTCCCCGCCGCTAAGTCCAAATAATCCGAGCATAGGCGCTCCTGTTCCTTGGACTATTTGTCCGACGCGTCCTCTTTCCCCATCGCCCTCCGAATCGCGGGGACTTGCTGCAGGAGCTTCTCAAACTTCACCCCCGTCAAACTTTCCAGCACGGGCGGCAACTGCGCGATGATCTGCGTGACGTCGCCGGTGAGCTTGCTCGCGCCGCCACCGGGGCCGTTGCCGCTGTTGATGATCACGATCTTCTCGGTCTTGGAGAGCGGCTCGCTGATCTTGCCGGCAACCTCGGGCAGGATGCGCACAATCATTTCGATCACCGCCGCCTCGTTGTATTGCTTGAAGGACTCGGCCTTCACGCGCATTGCTTCGCCGGTCGCTTTGCCTTGCGCCTCAATGACGGCGGCTTCGGCCAGACCGCGTGCCTTGTTCGCCTCGGCCTCGGCGATACCCGTGGCCTTGACGACGTCGGCGCTGGCAAAACCGGTGGCTTTGGTCGCGGAAGCGGCTCCCGCCGCTTCGGTTTCCAATTGAAACTTCTTCGCGTTCGCGAGCGTCTCGACTTTGTAACGCTCGGCATCGGCAGGTTTCTGGACGTTTGCTTCCAGTTCCTTTTGTCGGCGTTTGATTTCCTGCTCCTGCAACTCGATCTGCTTCTGCTTCTCGATGATTTGCACCTGCACTTCCTCGGCTTTCACGAGCTGGCCGGTCTTGTATTTCTGCAAATC
>JAYUBJ010000459.1:0-4646 GCA_043740915.1 Verrucomicrobiota bacterium | reverse complement strand
ACAAAAAGATGCAGCCGGGATTTGCCGGAAACCGCTTTCCCGCGTCGGGTGAACGGGCGCAAGTTTCAAAAGACTGCTTTCCGTTTGTTTCTTGGTTTCTTGGTGGTTCATCCCAGGGCGGCTACTCGATCTGGCGCACGCAATTCTCCGCGCCGAAGGAATTCGGCACGCGTGCGGCGCAGTCTGGATCGTCGCGCCATTGGCCATCGACGAGGAAGCGATATTGGTAGCTACCCACTTCGAGCGCCACCGTCGTCTTCCACAAGCCGTTCTTCAGTTTTTTCAAACTCAGCGGGGAAAGTTCCCAGTCCGTAAAGTCCCCGGCCAGTTGCACGGTCTGGGCTTCCGGAGCTGTGAAGGAAAAAACCGTCTTCGGATGAGGGTTGTTTGAAGTTGCCATGGCATCAATTTGAGATTCTCCACCAATACGCACGTAACATGGCGCAATTACGGTCGTTGGTCAAGCGCGGTCCCAGTCGTGTGCGTGAGCTTTTCGGCACGTATTACCTTCTCAAAAATCTCTTCGAGCTGGATCACGTGCGCCGTCACTTGAAAGCGTCGGGCCACTGCCACCGCGCCCTGCTGCAGTCGGGCATGATGTGCCGAATCCCCCAAACACGCGACGATGGCCTCCGCCAGCCCTGATGGCGTGGGCGGCCGACCCGGAGCGAGGTGGCCATTGACTCCCTCACTCAGCCAGTCGGAGATGCCGCCCACATCAAATGCTGCGCTCGGCACGCCGAACTGGCCCGCCTCCACCCCGGCGAGGCCGAACGGCTCCGGCCAGAGGCTGGGAACCACGAGCAGATCACACGCTTGGAACAACGCGTCCCGGTTTTCGGTGCTCACCCAGCCGGTAAAGTGAATCTTGATGCAAGGGTTTGCTGCCATCAGCCGGATCGACTGGCCTTCCCACCTTGGACGAGCCGTGCCATCGCCGGCGAAGGTCACGGACAATTGTTTTCCCAAAGCCCTGCCCGCCAGGGGGAGTGCCGCCAGCAGTACGTCGCCACCCTTGAGCCGATCCATGCGGCCAAGAAAAAGCAGCCGCCAATCCGCCTGCTCGTGGGCCGGTGGGATTTCAATTGACCCGCGCGGCGCGGGGACGGGCAGGGGCACCACGGAAACGCGCGCTTCGCAACCGTGCCGGGCGAATTCGCGGGCCATGTGCGAACTGGCCACGAGCACCGCACGGTATTGACGCAGCCGGGCCAGTCGCCGGGACTGCAAGGCGTATTCACGGAACATCGTGGCCGGACTCAAACCGCCACAGCGGCGCGGAAAATAATAAGCCAGACACGCCAGACCGAACTGGCGGTTGCACGGTTCGGTTATTGGGAATTTGAACGACTTGGCGCCGCTGACGCAGGTGCCTTGGTAGCCGTGCGCAAAAAGAATCGTCGGGGCGGTTCGGAGCAGCCTGGTTTCCAAGTCCAGATCCTGCACGCCGTGGCTGTAAATCAGATCGGGCCGCCAATTCTTCAGGGCCGCCAGAGCCGGCACTTTACCGCGTTCGGAAATTGACCATGCGGGCATTTCCCCAGCCGGCGCGATGAGCGGACGATCCACCGGTCCCTCCGATTCATGCAGGAAGGCGACTTGATGTCCCCGTTCGATCAAGGCGGGGAGGAGAATGCTCAAGTGGGTTTCAATCCCGCCCACGATGCGTCGATGTTGGTAGGCGATGGCGATGCGCATGAGCTAGTGCCGCTGGCCCTGCCGGCCGGATTGTCGGCGCACCCGGAGCGCCACACCCAGGTCCTCGGTCCATGGATCGCCAGGGTGATCCCACGGCTCGACGAACAGTCCCTGATCCGCCAGTTCGCGTTCCAGATCCTGCCGCGACCAGCCCAGCTTGGGCCAGAGGCCGGGATGGAGTTCGACAAACAACACGAATTCTTTATCCGCGGACTGGATCGTCCGCCGCGCGCCGCGCAGCACGGCCAGCTCAAATCCTTCCACGTCGATTTTGATGAAATCCGGCCGGATTTTTTTGGCTGCGCAAAAAGAGTCCACCGTGACACAGGGAACGCGCAGGGCATGATCGGCGAGTATTTTTTCTCCCGACCCCAGCAGCCGGTTGGCGCCTTGGAATCCGTTGGCGATGAAATGCGCCTCTCCCGGCCGGTCAGCCACCGCGGCTTGCAACGGGAACACCACGGATTCAAGCGCGTTGAGTTGGAGGTGACGCTTCAGCCCGGCGAAGGCTGCCGGCGCGGGCTCGAAGGCGAATACTTTCCCCGTTGCGCCGACACAGTGTCCGAAGAGCAGGGAATAGTTGCCCGCATTGGCGCCGATGTCCAACACCACACCTCCGGGTTTGAGGCAGGCTTTGAACGCGTGGTATTCGATCGGATTCCATTTGGTGTACCGGTAGGCCGGGAGGATGCGGACGGTTTCACCGCCGGGCAGGGTTCGTTTCAAGCCGCGGCCACCCGAGGGTAATTCCAGTAACTTGTGGTACGCCGTCCGCAAACCGGTTCGCACGCGGCCGCCGCCGCCGGGTTTTTGGGGAGACGAATCCATTCGCTCAACTCAAGTTTGCCGGGCAATGGTTCATGGAAATTCACCGCCGACGCTTCGCGTTCAAAGGCCCGCGTCGGTGGTCGCTCCGAGGTGGGCGGAATTGACGAGCTTCGCGTACTTGGCCAGCACGCCGCGCGTGTAACGCGGCTTGGGCTGCTTCCATTTCGCCAGGCGCGACTTGATCTCCTTCGCCGGCAGATCGAGCGTGAGCGTCCGTTGCCCCGCGTCGATGGTGATACGGTCGCCGTTTTTCACAATCGCGAGTGCGCCGCCGACGTAGGCTTCCGGCGTGATGTGGCCGACGACGAATCCGTGACTGCCGCCGCTAAACCTTCCGTCGGTGATGAGCGCAACGTCCTTGCCGAGGCCCTTCCCCATGATCGCGCTGGTGGGCGAAAGCATCTCGCGCATGCCGGGACCGCCTTTCGGCCCTTCGTAACGAATGACAATCACATGTCCTTTTTTCACGCTGCCGTCGAGGATCGCCGTCAGCGCCTTCTCTTCGCTCTCGAATACAATCGCCGTGCCGCTGAAGCGCAAGCCTTCCTTGCCCGAAATCTTCGCGATGGCTCCAGTCGCGGCGAGGTTGCCGTAGAGCACCACGAGATGGCTGCTCGACTTGATCGGATTGTCGAAGCCGCGCACCACGTCCTGGCCCGCCGGATATTTCGGCGCGTTCCGCATATTCTCCGCCATCGTTTTGCTGGTGACGGTCAGGCAGTCGCCGTGCAATAGACCGCGATCCAAAAGCATCTTCATCAAGGGCACGGTGCCGCCGATTTTCACCAACTCGGCCATGACGTATTTTCCACTGGGTTTGAGATCGGCGAGTACGGGAACTTTTTTACCCAGCCGCGTGAAGTCATCAATCGTGAGCTTCACGCCCGCCGAATACGCCATTGCGAGCAGGTGCAACACCGCGTTCGTGGATCCGCCGAGCGCGATGACCACGGTGATGGCATTTTCAAACGCCTTTTTGGTCATGATGTCGCGCGGACGGATGCCGAGCTTGAGCAGATTCAACACCGCCGCGCCGGCACGCTCGCAATCATTGGTCTTTTCACTGGAAATGGCGGCCTGCGCGGAACTGTTCGGCAAACTCATGCCGAGCGCCTCGATCGCGCTGGCCATCGTGTTCGCGGTGTACATTCCGCCGCAGGAACCCGGGCCGGGAATGGCGTGCGCCTCGAGTTCCGCGAGCCGCGCGTCATCGAGCTTGCCCGCCGCGTGCTGCCCCACGGCCTCGAACACCGAAACCACGTCCACCGGCTGGTGCTCGAATTCGCCCGGCAGAATGGTGCCGCCATAAACAAAAATCCCGGGACGATTGAGCCGCGCGAGACCCATGATGCAGCCGGGCATGTTTTTGTCGCAACCGCCGATGGCCACGACGCCGTCGAAACCCTGGCAGCCCACGACCGTCTCGATCGAATCTGCGATGACCTCGCGCGAGACGAGGGAATATTTCATGCCCTCGGTGCCCATCGAGATGCCGTCGGAAATCGTGATGGTATTGAAGACGACCGCCTTGCCGCCGGCCTCGTTGATGCCCAGCGCGACGCTGACGGCGAGCTGGTCGATGTGCATGTTGCAGGGCGTGACCATGCTCCAGGTGGAGCAGACGCCGATCTGCGACTTCTTGAAATCCGCCGGGGTGAAACCCACGGGATAAAGCATCGCGCGACTGGCGGCGCGATCCGGCCCATCCACCACGATGGAGGAAAAGGCGCGTTCGAGGGAGGCGGAAGATTTGGCTGTTTGGCAGGAGCGTTTTTTGGCAGATGATTTCATTTGTTCTTAAGTGGCGACGATTCTTTCCGAAAGTTTGCGAACTGGCAAGCGGACAACCGCGCATAGCCACGCGTTTCTACGCTGGGTCTGTTTCCGCCAAGTTACACCGAGTCCAGCAGGTACGGCTGAAGACTCTTTTCACCCAATCCGCCTATTTTGCTTTCGCCAGCGGAATGGTGATAGCGGAGAGGGCGCCATTGGAGTCCAGGCTCTTGCTGAATGCCAGTTCCACGTTGGCGGTCGCTTCGGGATGGCCCGGCACGGAAACTTTGCGCGCGGGACTGTAGCCAGAACCGCCGCTACAGTTTGGATGTGGGTTCACAGCCTCC
>JAYUBJ010000458.1:0-4649 GCA_043740915.1 Verrucomicrobiota bacterium | reverse complement strand
GGTGGGGTGAGACTCCGTCGAACCCCATCTCGAGCGCAGCAAGGCGAGCAGAGCGAGCTTCTCCCTCCGACGGGTCCGGCTCGCACATCGTTTTCGTGGTTGACGAGTGAATCAGGCTGGGGTGATTTGAGCGCATGCCGAACCCGATCCGTGAAGGTCTCTCCAACACCCTTCGATTTTGCCTCGCCGCGTCGGGCCTTTTGCTGGCCGGATGTGCCACGGTAATCGAACCAAAACCCACGACCGTAAAATCTGAATTCATTTACGAACACGCCCCATTTCCCTCGTGCCATGCCTCCACTTTGGCGGATACTAAAGCAGGAGTGGTCGCCGCCTGGTTCGGCGGGACGGCCGAGAAAAATCCGGACGTGGGCATCTGGTTCGCGCGACACGATGGCCGCGTGTGGTCCGCGCCGGTGGAGGTGGCCAATGGCGTGCAGGCGGATGGAAAATCACGGCAGCCGTGCTGGAACCCGGTGTTGTTCCAACGACCCGGCGGGCCGTTGTTGCTTTTTTATAAAGTCGGTCCCAGCCCCTCGAATTGGTGGGGCATGTTGATCACCTCGAGTGACGGCGGCAAATCCTGGTCCGCGCCGAGGCGATTGCCCGAAGGGATTCTCGGTCCAATCAAGAACAAACCGGTGTTGCAGCCGGATGGTTCGCTCCTCTGTCCGACGAGCACCGAGGACGCCGGTTGGCGGGTGCATCTGGAGCGCACTTCTGATTGGGGGATGACGTGGGACAAATCTGACGTGCTGAATGATGGCAAGGAATGTGGCGCGATCCAGCCGACGATTTTGAATTATCCAACGGGAAAGATTCAACTTTTGTGTCGCAGTCAACAGGGCAAGATTACTGAATGTTGGTCGAGCGATGGCGGCAAGACGTGGGGTCCGATGCAGGCGACAGCGCTGCCGAATTCGAACACGGGCATCGATGCGGTGATGCTGCGGGATGGCCGGGCCTTGCTGGTTTACAATCACACACCCAAAGGCCGCACGCCGTTGAACGTGGCCGTTTCGCGCGACGGCCAGGAGTGGGAGGCCGCGCTCGTGTTGGAGAACGAGCCCGGCGAATATTCGTATCCGGCGGTCATTCAAACTAGCGACGGTTTGGTGCACATTACTTACACGTGGAAACGGCAGCGCGTGAGACACGTGGTGATTGATCCCACAAAACTTTCGTTGCAGCCAATCGTCGACGGCCGATGGCCATAGCGATTAAGTGGACCGCGAGTTGTCCCAACTCGCAGCGCGTGCAAGAACCGAGGCGGCTTGGGATTCTTCACACGCTCCCTTGCAAGTGCGTAGCCGCTGCGGTTTGGGACAAACCGCGGTCCTCAACGCTGGCGCGCACAACCGAACCCCACCGTATCTGGTGCATCGGGATTCGCGATAAGCTGCACTTCAATGCCAGCCTACAACGTGTGGAAGTCGGGTGCCCCGCTCTTCGAGCAGGTCGGATTAACGCTCAAGGCATTCAGTGAATAGATTCCGCCCGACGGGCAGAGCGGCTTGACGCGAATGTATGTTGACGGGCCAAAGATGTCACTGTCCGCCGGAACTGTCGTAGCGGCTGCTTTGGTTTCGAGAGACCATGAACGCTTGGCACCTTCCAACTGCTTGAGATTGCTGAGGCAGTAATTACGCCCGTTTCTTGGTCCCACGAAGGTGATCGCCATCGCCACTATCAAAACGATGAGGACCACCGCGAGAATCATGATGATTTTTCCCACGCGTGTGAATCCGGATTGGCGGGAAGTTCTCGTTTGCATGGATTTTGTTCGAAGATTCGTTCTTCCACATTCAATTCACTTCACCGGCCGCCGGAAAACCTTGTGGATCGCGGCCTGGTCGGTGGCTTTGATGAGAATTTCGTCGATGCACACGTGGGGCGGACGGCTCGCGCACCAGACGAGCGCCTCGGCAATGTCGTCGCCGTTCAACGGCGTCATGCCTTCGTAGGTTTTCTTCGCGCGCGCGGCGTCGCCCTTGAAACGCACGAGCGCGAATTCCGTTTCTGCGAGACCGGGATCGATGGAGCCGACGCGGATGCCGGTGCCGTTGAGTTCGAGGCGCAGCGCGCGGGTGATCTGGAGTTCGCCCGCCTTCGCGGCGCAATAGGCCGAGCCGCCTTCGTAGGCCACGCGTCCGGCAATCGAGCCGATGTTCAGGATGGAACTGCCGGGATTGTTCATCATCAGCGGCAACACGGCGCGCGTGACGCGGAGCACGCCGAGCACGTTGGTTTGCATCATCGTTTCCCAGTCTTCGTCCTTGCCATCGGCGACGGTTTCGATTCCGAGGGCGCCGCCGGCATTGTTGATAAGCACGTCCACGCGGTCGGTGAAGGTGCGTGTCCACTGGGCGAACGCATTGACGCTCGCGGTCTGGCTGACATCGAGCGCATGAAATTGGGCGGCAGGCGCGCCGGCGTGCAGTGCCTCGGCGGCGACGGCTTTGAGGCGGTCTAGGCGGCGGGCGCCGAGGAGGAGATTGCAGCCTTCGGCGGCGAACGCGCGCGCGGCGGCGGCGCCGAAACCGCTGGAGGCGCCGGTGATGAGAACCCATTGGTTGGAGAGTCGGGATGGCATGGCTTTTAGTTTAACAGATCAGTGGAGAACGCGGAACCATTTTTCTTGGCTTCAGTGGGAACCAACCAGAAGTTAACCGCGAATCGACACGAATGGACGCGAATGGGAATGGGGACAGATGAACCACAAAGGCACCAAGGGCACAAAGTGTTTTCGGGATGGGGAAACCGTCCGGCATTTGAATTTAACCGCAGATGAACGCTGATGGACGCAGATCGAATTCGGTGCCGCAGAAAACCGCACGGTGCAGCCACGAAGCGCGCAAAACAGACTTGTGGGGTGCCGGATTTTGGATTTACAGAAGGAAAGCAAGGAAACGAAGGTAAAAACCAGCTTCGTTCACTTCGTTTGCTTCTGTTCAAATCGGCTTCCGGCTGTTTCCCCTGCCATCACAGGCCAGAGTCCTCGCGGAGCGTCAGCGTTCCGACGAACAGGAGCACAGGAAAAAATGACCTGGAGAATTGACCGCGAAATACGCCAAATACGCGAAAAGAAATATCGGGAATTATTCGCGTGATCCGTGTGATCCGCGGGCAAAAGTTTCTCAGTTTCAACTCGGCCGATTTGGTTCCGGTTGGGCCAGGCACTGCCAACCGCGTGGGCGCATTCGTTCCAGTGCGCGGTCGGGATTTGTGGTCGCGAGATAACTGGGCGGGGCCCAGGCGGGTGCGTTGGAGGTGAGTTGTGGCGACGCGAGAACCGGGCCGGAGAATTTCCTTTCAATGCGGAAGAGCGAATATTTTCGGGCGGATAGAAACTCGGTGGTCGGTGTCGGAAAGGCGGCGTGGTCTTCAAACACGATGTCGCGAATCTTCCCGGTTTCGATCAACCGTCGCGCGCCTTGTAATACGGCAAGTTCGTGTCCCTCGACGTCTATCTTGAGGACGCCGACAGATTGATTTTCGCCGAGCACTTCATTGAGGGTGCTCAGGGCCACGGAGAATTTGTGGGAGTTTTCACCAGCGGGAGAATCACTCGCAGTGGGCGAAGCCAATGCGGCGGTTCCGCGGTTTTGTGCGAAGTGCGCGGCGGTAGTCAGCCAGCCGGTTCCCGAATGGTCGGAAAGCGCGAGTTGTTTCAAATGAATTTTGCTGAGGCTGCGCGCGGCGGGCCAGCTTTCCATGTTGGCGCGCAGCTCCGCAAAAATGTCCGGGTGTGGTTCGAAGCTCCATACTTGTCCATCGGCACCGGCGCGGAGGGCGAGGATGCTGGTCATGTGGCCGAGGTTTGCTCCGGCGTCCACGGCGGTTTCGCCGGGATCGGTCAACCGCCAGAGCGTCTCGCTCACCGGCAGGTCGTAGAGCCCGGTGGTGGCGATGGCGCGGCCAATGGTTTCGTTGGGATGAATGCGGAGTGGCAGGCCCCAGGGCAAGCATACGATCTCAGTTGTGCGTGGTGTGCCGAGGGCGAGGCGCAGGCGGCGGAGCAATTGTCCGGGCCGGTGGAAATATTCCGGCTTGTTCAGATAATCGGTCCAGCGATTGGGCGGCATGGTCTGGCGCGCAAACCGGGAAATCATGGGGCAGCCGGTCCGCGAAGAGGCGAGCCTAGCGAAACGCGCGGCCTCTCGACAGATATTAATTAGAGCCTGTCCCCAAAGTAATCATTTTTCAAATTTCCTCGTGCGCCACATAAGTGTTGGAGCACTGCGGCAAAGTTGTTCACCATTTTCCGCTGGGAAATTCCTTAATCCCCCAAATCTGCCGACAACTCTTCCGGGTTGTTTCTTCTGAAGGTTGGTCCGGCGTGCCTACGTCGCCAGGAGCCAGGCGGCTTTCTTCTTTTTCCGGAGCCGCGCAAACTTCCACAGATTGTGGGTCAACACGGCCCAGGCCACCGCCAGTTCCCGATGCGCAAATCCTTTGGCCCGCAGCGGACTGCCAAAAAAGTTCTGCTTCATGATGCTGATCCGTCCCTCCGTCTGACCCCGGCGTCGCTGCAAATCCGCAAACCGCGCCTCTTGCATCCGCGCTTTGAGTTTCGCCGGCGGGCGCGGGCAGGTCGCATCAAAAATCCCACACGCCTTCAATCCCCGGCGGTTGGCCGCACTGGCAAA
>JAYUBJ010000457.1:0-4663 GCA_043740915.1 Verrucomicrobiota bacterium | reverse complement strand
AGGGCCGCGCGCCGATCCAGAAAATCGCGCTGGAAAGTTTTAACAACGCGGTGGCGCCCACCTTCGTGGCCATCACGGCGGAGTTGGGCGAAGCCAGGGCGGACGCGAAGGATTTTCCCGAGGTGGTTGCTGCACCGCCGTCGTCGCCGGCTGCCTTCAAATGGGGCAGCGGTGTTCGCGCGTTGATTGTGGGCGGAGGCAGTTCGCATGATTTTGGCAAATGGTTCAACGCCGCCGACACCGCGATTTTGAACGCCAGCGGCAAGGCGTCGGTGAATTACACCGACCAACCGGCGGCGGTGCAGGCGGCGCTCGGACAGATTGACGTGCTCTATTTGAGCAACAACCAGCCGTTTCCAAACGCAGAAACGCGGAAGGGAATTTTCGACTTTGCCGCGGCGGGCAAAGGCCTGCTGCTTGTGCATCCGGCGCTTTGGTATAACTGGGACGATTGGCCGGAATACAACCGTGTGCTCGTCGGTGGCGGCGCGCGCAGTCACGATGCACTGGGCGAATTCGAGGTGAAGGTCACCGCTGCGTCCCATCCGCTGATGAAAGGCGTCGCTGCGAATTTCAAGATCACGGACGAGCTGTATCATTTCATGCCCGACGAAAAGGGCAGCGCAATTCAAGTCCTCGCCACGGCGACCAGCCCGGTCACCGGCAAGACGTTTCCGAGTGTGTGGATCGTGAAGCATGACAAGGCGCGCATCGTGTGCATCGCGCTCGGCCACGACGGTCGCGCCCATGAGCATCCCGCCTACCAGCAACTCCTCCAGAACGCGGCGCTGTGGGCGGCGGGGAAATAGCACTTCAAGGCGCTGAAAAATATCGGCCAGGTCGGGTTTGGGAATTTTGAAAGCGGGTGTGGACTTTCCAACCCTTCCCCTCCCCCGGCCTTCTCCTTGAACGGAGATGCTCGCTTTGCTCGCGCCTCCTACGTCGGCAGTCAGGGCTCGACGGAGTCTCGCCCCACCTGGCGGATTCACCGGTCAGCCGTGGTGGGGTAAGACTCCGTCGCACCCTATCTCGAGCGCAGCGAGCTTCTCCCGCTGGGAGAGGGTAAGCGTGAGGGAGAACGCGGGCAAATCTGACCCATGTGCACACTTGTTGACCCCAACGACCGTGCGTTTATTCGCGGTTCAACTTCCTGGTTTCCGTCCGGCATTTATCGTTTCTTCACTTGTCCAAAATTTCGATCGGCAAATTTGAGATACTGCTCCCAATCGTAGTCCAGCACATCGTGCTTGCCCGTGCGGACGTGGTAGCCCATGACGTCGCCGACCGGATGATCCACCGCCGGCCATTCCTCGACGCCCAGACCGGCCTTGCCAAACAGGCGATAGACCGGCTCGGCGTACTTCTCGGAAAGGAACTCACCCTTCGGATCGGCCCACGTGTCTTCCTGCGCGCTCGCCACATAGACCGGTCGCGGTGCGATCAGCGCGACGAGCATGTGCGCGTCGAAGGGCAGCGCGGCAACATTCGTGTTGTATTGTTTGTAGTTCGCGCAGAACCAGTGCGGGAAACTCGTGTTGATGCGCTCGACGGTTTCGCCAAACCAACGCCGCGAGAGGGCCGCGCCGCCTTCGCCGGAGTCGTTCGAGATGACGGCGGCGAAGCGCTGGTCGCTCGCGCCCGCCCAGAGCGCAGCCTTGCCCATGCGCGAGTGGCCCATCACGGTGACGTGCTTCGCGTCAATGTCCTTGTCCGTCTCCAGATAATCCAGCGCGCGACTCAAGCCCCACGCCCACGCGGCAATGGCGCCCCAATCGTCCGGCGCGAATTGGGTCCGGCCGGACTTCCGCACAAAATACTCGCGCACTCCGTGGTGCCAGCCTTCGGCGTAATCCGGTTCGATGTCCGCACGGGGAATCGTCGCCAGCGCATAACCGCGCGCCAGGAGCGTTTCGACCGCCCAACTGCCGATGCTCTTGCCGCGCGTCGTGTCGGCGGGGCGGATGAGTTCTTCGCGTTTCGCCTGGTTGTTCCACGTCCATTGCTCGGTGAGCGTGATGCCCGGGTCGGCGTGGACGGTGTGGTTGCCTTCGAAGTTCACGCCGATGAACGCGGGCACCGGCTTCGTCGCACCATTGGGGACGTAGAGCAACAAGCGCATCTGCGCGGCGTCTTTCTCGGGACCAAAGTGGACGGTGATTTCTTTGCGGGTCGCTTTCCCTCCGAGCGCGTTTGGATCCGTGGAAGTAACTTCGAATTTCAGATCCGTGGGGCGCGCGGGCGAGCGGCCGTGCATCTGGGTCTCGAAGAGTTTGAAGATTTCCGGGCGGCGTTTGGTCTGCCACGTTTTGGCGTCGGTGACTTTCTTGCCATTGGCGAGGGTGAGCGGATCGGGCAGGGAGTACGTGCCGGCCTTGGTTTCGTCGTAATTATAGCCCGGGATCTGGGCGTGCAGGGGCGATTGATTCAGGGAAAACAGAGTGAAGGCACCAAAAATCGTGGTGCTGAGTCGTGAAGGGCTGGAGTTCATGACCTCGGATTATTCCGATCTACGGAATGGCTGCAACCGCTATCTGCTTGGAGCCGACATCGATCCCGGTAGCGGCAGGCGGGACGCCCGCCGCTACCGCCGAAGCGCCGCGGGGCTTGACGCCGAATCATTGGCTGTGAACACTCGCCGAAACCAGATTCAAATCATTATGAAATTATTCTTCCCGAGACCGTTCCTGCTCACTGTTTTGGCGGGCACCTTCGCCCTCGCCGCTTCCGCGCAGATGTTGGAGACGAAACCCAGCGATCCATATTTTGAAAAATTCAAACCCCGCAAAGGACCGCAACCCGCCGGGTTGGTGTTGAAGCACGGCGACCGTCTCGCCATCGCCGGCGATTCGATCACCGAACAGAAAATGTATTCCCGCGTCATGGAAACGTACCTGACTGTCTGCGTGCCGGAGCTCGAGATCACGGCGCGGCAATACGGCTGGGGCGGCGAAACGGCGCCGGGCTTCCTCGCGCGCATGACGAATGATTGCCTGCGTTTCAAGCCGACCATCGCCACGACCTGCTATGGCATGAACGACCACGGCTATCGCCCGTATGAGGCCAGCATCGGCGACCGTTATCGCAAGGCGTCCACCGGGATTGTGCAATCGTTCAAGGCGAACGGCGTGCGCGTCATTCAAGGCTCCCCCGGTTGTGTGGGCGTGAAAGGCCAGGCCGGCTGGGACGCGGCCGGCGTGGAGTCGAAGAATCTAAACCTTTGCGAACTGCGCAACATCGGCGTCGAGATCGCGCAACAGGAGCAGGTTGGGTTCGCCGATGTCTTCTGGCCGATGCTCCAGGCCGGGTTCACCGGCAATCAGAAATACGGCGAAGGTTATCATATCGCCGGCGGTGACGGTGTCCACCCCGGCTGGGCGGGCCACCTCATGATGGCGTACGCATTCCTGAAATCATTCGGGCTGGATGGTGACATCGGCACCTTCACGGTTGATCTGAAGAAGAACACCACGGTGGTTTCCAAAGGGCATGCGCTGAGGCTCGTCCCGAAGTCACACCGCAACGGCGCGCCAAATACCGAGACAACGGAGCTGGTCATCAAGAGCAGCCGCTATCCGTTCTGTGCAACCGGTGATGTGAAGCTGGACAACAACATCCGTTCCGCGATGACGCTCGCGCCGTTCAACCAGGATTTGAACCGACTGATGCTCGTCGCCAAGAACGGCAAGGCGAAGAATTACTCGGTGACTTGGGGAGTGGAAACCAAAACCTATTCCGGGGAGCAGCTCGCCAGGGGCGTAAATCTGGCGGCTGATTTTGTGGTGAACCCGTTCTCGGAAGCGTTCGCCAAGGTGGAGGCGGCGGTGGCGGCCAAGCAGAATTACGAGACGCAACAGATCAAAGGCGCTTTCCGCAGTCCCGAAGCCAAGGCCGACATGGAAGGCGTGGCCGCCCGGACCGAAGCCGAGCGCGCCCCGCTGGCCGCCGCCATTAAAACGGCCTTCGTGCCCGTGACACACACGATCAAGATCGAGGCGCAGTAGAAAAATTGGTTGAGTGTCCGGCAAACCGAGTCGCGCGAATTTTCAAGGAGACGGTGAATAATTCTCCTTCTCCCCGGGGGAGAAGGCCGGGATGAGGGCGAGCGTTTAACCAACTCTTGGCAACTTTGATTTCATCGGCCTCTTGTATATTCCTCAGTCAATACGATAACCCCGCCGCTGCCCGCCCAATGATTTCTTGCAGTTTGCCATTCGCGGCGACCACTGCTTTACTCCCATCATGTCCGCCAATGTCCTGCGGGGTATTCTTTGTCTGTTGCTGTGGCTGCCGCTGGCCGCGCTGGCTGATGGCAAGGTTTTCTCCCGCGCCATCGCCGTCAAAACCACCATCCCGGACCAGCGGGCGCTGATCCATTACGCCGACGGCACGGAGACGCTGGTGATCGAAACGTCCTTCATCGGCGCGGGAACCAACTTTGCCTGGGTTGTGCCGGTTCCCTCAGCTCCGAAGGTGGAAGCGGTTTCGCCCAGTTTGTTCCCAAGTTTGGAGCTGATTATTCAACCGCTGTTGATCCATCGAGTCACGCATTACTATGTGCTCATTTTGGGGGTCACTGCTCTCGGTGTTTGGATTCGGCATCAAAGCCGCCGAGGGCGAGAAGGCTTGGCATCTATTTTTTTCTGGCTGTTCCTACTCTACTTTG
>JAYUBJ010000456.1:0-4674 GCA_043740915.1 Verrucomicrobiota bacterium | reverse complement strand
ACGAGCCTGGGCAAATTTAAGACCGTAACCCGATTCGCGATTCGGCCGTATGACGCGCCTGCCCACGAAAAGGAGGGGCACCATAGCAAAGCCCAACCACGTAGCAATTCTTATTTTTCGGCGTTTTCAAAGGTTTTTCAAAGCGCGTATTCAACTCCGCTATTCGCGCCCTTGAACCGCAGCGGAGCGCCGATCTCCCGATCGGGATGGCCCCCGCCGATACTCGAAACGGGCCGACCAGGAGATCGGCACTCCGGTTCATGGCCGGGCGGAGTGCTTGAGTCGGGCTGGGCAACCCGACGCCGCGTGCCCTCCCCGGGCGTCCCCTCTTTATTCGGTGATGCCCGCACAGATCTGAAACCAATCAATTCGTCGCTGGCGCGAAACGTCAGATTGAAGCAAGGTAACTTCGCGCCTCAGACCTGCACGCAAACCTCCGACTCTTTGAACCGGCTGACGGCCAGCACTTCGTCGTCGGTCCCGTTCTCGTAATCATGCAATCGACGTGGTGAGTGGTCAGGCGCGGGTGTTGCTCAAAGAAACAGTCGAGAAACAGAGGGCTGGATTTATCTCCCACGTTTACTGGGTGGAAGGAGACGCCGGAACGATGCAGTTAAAATCAGGCCTCCGGATTCAACGCAGAGGCGCGACGCGTCGTGGCCGCAAATCCTGTAGCGCAGAGAACGCAGAGTTGCGCCGAGAGGGACCGGGCGGGAGACACCCAATCACAGGAGCTGATTTATCCGCCGAACTCTGCGTTCCTCCGCGTCCTCCGCGCCTCTGCGTTAAAGCCGGTCCCAGATTCAACTGCATGGTTCCGAGTCCGGATTCACTGGCGTAACAACCGGCCAAACAGCGCATTTCAAGGAGCGGATTCCCGGCTGAAAATGAGCTTGAACCGGGGTTGGACCAACCGCATTCTTTGCTCCACGAATCCGGCTGATGCGTGCGTGGATCTAAGGTTTCATCAGCTGGCCAACGTATTATTTCAAATGCCCAGCCCCAGCCCCGCCAAACCCAGAAAAACTTTGGCGCAGGGTATTCGGAAGCAGCTTTGGAAATTATACGACCATCTGGTCAAATGGTTCCTCGTGCCGCCCGCCCGGCTGCTGCAAGCCTGCGGGTGTCGCTATCGTTTCGTCAACATCGCCGGCAACTGGATTGGCCATCTCGCCATCGAGCCAGACTTGTTCCTGAAAGAAGGATTGCTGGGCTGGCGCCAACCCTTCAAAGAAATCTGGCTCGCCCCGCGCGACCAACTGGCCAATCGACACCTGTTCACCTATTGGGCCCGCCAACTTCGCACCGTGGAGTCGCCACTGCTCGCGCGCCTGCTGCTTCCGCTGGCGCGCAGTCCGCAGCTGGGCTACGACGTGAAACGTTACGCGGTGGCGATCGACGACTCCGCGTTGTATCCCAAAATCCAATCCGCCTGGAACGACCGTCCGCCTTTGTTGAGTCTGACCGAGGCGGATCGCGCGCAGGGTTGGGCCGCGTTAAAGAAACTTGGCCTTCCCGATGGAGCCTGGTTTGTTTGCTTTCATTGCCGCGAAGCCGGCTATGCGCCGTTTTACGAACAGACCCACCAATATCGGGATGCCGACATTTTGACTTTTATTCCAGCCATGGAGGCGGTGGTCGCGCTCGGCGGCTGGTGCATTCGCGTGGGCGACAATTCGATGAAACCGCTGCCGCCGATGCCGAAGGTCATCGACTACGCCCATCATGAAATAAAATCGGAATTCATGGATATTTTTCTCTGTGCCGCCTGCAAATGTTTCATCGGCACCAGTTCCGGACTAGCGCTTGTGCCGGGCGTGTTCGGTGTTCCAGTGGCCATGTCCAACCAGGCACCCCTGTCCGCGGTGTTGCCGTATGGCAACTGCGACCTGGGCATCCCCAAACTGCTCTGGTCCACCCGCACTCAGCGGCTGTTGACCTTCAAGGCAGTCTTGGATTCGCCCCTGGCTGATTACCGTTCCACCGAATTGTACCAGCGTGCAGAAGTGACGATGGTGGACAATACACCCGATGAACTGCGCGAATTGACGCTGGAGTTGCTGACGGTGGCGGATCGCCAGGCGGTGGGCGTGCCGGAAGATGAGGTGCGGCAGCGTCAATTCAAGGCGTTGATGCGACCGGGCCATTATTCGTTCGGAGCACAGGCCAGGGTAGGCCGGCATTTTTTGAAAAAACATGCGGCACTCTTGCAGGTACCGTAGGCCGGCGGCGGTCCAAGTTTCTTCACTACTTTTGTAATCGACAAACCAAGCCACCCGCGAATTAAAGTGCAGCCATGAGCGCGCCGTTTTTCAGCATTGTCATTCCCACGAAGAACCGGAGCTTCCTGGTCAAACTGGCAGTGCAGAGCCTGCTCCGGCAGACCTTCAAGGATTTTGAAATTGTGCTGGTGGACAACGATGACACCCCCGCGACTCACGAAGTCGTCGCTTCTTTTCAAGATGCCCGCCTCAAGTATTTCCGCACTGGCGGCCGGTCGATGCCGGACAATTGGGAATTTGGCCTGGCGCAAGCCCAAGGAGAATACGTGTGCCTATTGGAAGACAAGCAGGCTTACAAAGGGCGGACTTTGGAGCGGATCTATCAGGAGGTGGAACGCGAGCGGCCCGGCTCGGTGAAATGGCGGTGCGATACGTTTGATGACGCCGACGGCATTGCCCGGTTGCGGCTGGATCCCGGCGATGGCCGGGTGCACTGGCGGCCGGCCGACGATTTGCTGGCCGCCTTCCTCGGCGCGGTGGAACTGAACTACAAGTCCACGTTGCCGCTGGTGCAGCGCGGTTGTCTCCATCGCCGGCTCATGGAACGCATCAAGGCGGGGCCGATGCAGCGCCTGTGCCCACCGGTTTCACCCGACATCATGCTGGCCTTGTCGCAGTTGGCGCACGGGGAGGGGGTGTTGGAAATCAACGCCGCCCTGGCGATGTATGTCAGCGCGCGCCACAGCAACGGCCGCAGCTTCGGTCTCAAAGATCATTTTTCCCGCCAATTCACCAAGGAACTCGGCGGCAATCCGACGGTCTATTATGATCGCGTCCCCATCAAAGCCTCCACCATTCCGGGAATCATCTATAATGACTACCTAACCGCGCAAGCCGTGTTGCAAGGACGGTTGCTCAACCATCCCGTGCAGTGGCCGAACTATTTTCTCCAATGTCGCCACGCCCTCCAGCAATCCATGGCCATGGGTGTGGATATGGCTGTGGAATCGGCCGAGTGGGAGCGGGCGCTCGCCGGGCAGCCGGCCGAGGTTCAGAGCGCAGTTCAGCGCGCGCTGGCTTCCAAGTCGCCGGCACTTTTGTCCGGTGGAAAGGCCACCGTGAAGCAGATGGGCCGAATTCTGCGCGTACCCCGAATGGAGCAGCGTTTTAAATCCTGGTATCGGGGCACCATCAAAAAAGATCCCGAGTGGCGCTTTCGCAGCGTCATGGAATATCTTGAGTGGGAGGATTCGACCCCGGGGATTTCAAAATCATCCTGAGCCCCGGCCTCAAAGAATCCGCTGATACAGGGCGTTGGCGTAAACCAAATGGCCGTCGTGGCCACGCCGGAAATCATGGAGCAGATGCAGTTTGAATCCGCGGGCACCCAGGCGTTCCTGGATTTCACCAAACAACGCACAGCCTTGATATAATTCCTCGAACAAGACTTCGATGTAAATCCAGCGAACTCGTTTCAAGGCTTCCTTCCCGCCAGCGATCAGCAGTCGCTCCGCTCCTTGGATGTCGATTTTCAACAGGTCGATTTGTTCGATTTGCTCGCGAACAAACAAATCATCCAGACTCAGGGCGGGCACGGCGAGGATCTGGGTCTCCTCGAGGCTCCGGTGGAAAATCTTCCCGGAGATCGGGCTGATCGGCAGCAGCGAACTCGAAGCACGATGCTGGTTGATGCGAAAATCGACGCTGCCCGACGTGTCGGTGATGGCGGCGTGGATGATTTGACAGGATGGAAGGGCGGCGAATTTTTGGCGCAGGCCCTCGGCCAAACCCGGATCCGCCTCGATCAGCCATACCCTCTGCGCCTGGTAATAACCGAGCACACAATCGGTAAAATCCCCCTGATGGGCGCCCACATCCATCGCATGGCGGCATTCCATTTGGGGAAAGGCGCGGAACTGGCGATGGGCCCGCCGCATTGGTTTATGGCCGAGCGCCCACCATCGTTTCCAGATGGGCCAGGAAGGAAACCCGGACGTTGGCGGGCAGGCACTGGGTGCGTTCATGGTGAGCGGAGCAACTCGGCGAAACGCCCGGCGTTCCGATCAAGCGCGTAATTTGCCTCGAACTGCCGCCGGGCCTGCCGACCCATCTGGTGCCGCATTTCCGCGTTGCCCACCAGGGTGTGCAACGACCGGAACCATTCGTCCGAAGTCCGGGCAAACAAGGCAGTCTCTCCCTCGCGAAACATTTCGCGCGTGGCTCCGCGGGGCGAAACCACCGACGGTATGCCCGTGGCGAGGTACTGAAGTCCTTTGATCGGAGATTTGCCATCGGCAAAATCCGTGTCCGGCAAGGGAAGCAGGCCGATGTCAAAACTGCTGACCACCGACGCTTCCTGCCCCGGCTGGAAGGGACGGAAGGTAAAGTTGAGCCCCGCAGTGAAAGCCGGTCGCCGTCCGCTGAACACGACGATTTCAATTTGCGGATTGGC
>JAYUBJ010000455.1:0-4692 GCA_043740915.1 Verrucomicrobiota bacterium | reverse complement strand
ATGAGAAATGGCGGCTCAAAGACTGGCAGGGCACGCTCCAGTTGCAGGAGGACACGCGCGTGGCCCAGCCGGTCGCGGTGGATGTGCAATCCTACCTGCAAAACGAGTTTTCCTTGAACCGCGAAAAAACCAAGGCTGCCGAGGAAATGTTAAACTTGGGAAATACGCTGCTCGAGCGCGGCGATCCCCAGCAGGCGCGACGCGCGTTTCAAAACGCGTATGGCCTGAGCGCGCACGACAATGCGTTCAATGAGGACGCCCGCGTGCAGTTGCACAACCTCAAGTTGCAACAGGCGCTGGTGGGCTTAAACGTCCGCCAATCCGCGGCCGGCGGCGAGGCTGCGGCGGCGGCGCCGGGCAATTTGAAGGAATTGCGCAATCGCAAGGACGTAGCCTACACGCAACAGGAGGCGAAACAGCTTATCGACGCCAACACCGCGGACGACAACGCCGCGCTCATGCGGTTGGCCGAGCGGCTGGTTCAGCAGCAGGACGCCGCCGTGCCGAATCCGACCGCAATCAGCGCCACGATTCCGCAACAGGGACGAATGCTCACCTTTCGGCGCTCCGTGCAGGTGGACACCTTTGCCGAT
Source organism: Verrucomicrobiota bacterium (assembly GCA_043740915.1). Taxonomy (GTDB): domain Bacteria; phylum Verrucomicrobiota; class Verrucomicrobiia; order Limisphaerales; family JAYTXL01; genus JAYTXL01. The sequence continues at coordinate 4,099 of JAYUBJ010000455.1, read as the reverse complement.
TTGCGCATCGGCCTGAAAATCGTTTCGCTGCAGACTGCCTCCATGGGTTTGCGATTTGCCATTCTGGCGATTGTGTTCGCCAGTTTCGCATTGCTCGCCTGGCTGGCCAAGACATTGAGGAAACGCACGGACCCAACCCCCGTCACGCCGTAGGTCAGGGCATCCGCCTTCCTGCGCGCTAATAGAGTAGGAGACGACGTGAGGAGTCTCTGACTTACCCTTCAGAAACCGGAGGGATTTGAGACTCGTCACCTCGTCTTCTACACAACACACCCGCGCTTGCCATTGGCCTTCGGTATCCGCTAGCCTCGACCTCAAGAATTCCATGCAACTCACCGATCTTACTTGGCCCGCGGTTCAGGCCCTCAGCAAGGACACCCCCGTTGTCTTCCCCATCGCCGCGCTCGAGCAGCATGGCCGGCACATGCCCGTTTTCACTGACAGCCTGTTGTGCGGCGAAATTATCCGGCGCACGAGCGAGCGCCTCGGCGACCGCGTGCTGTTCGCGCCGTTGCAATGGCTCGGCAACTCCGACCATCACCTCGATTTCCCCGGTACCCTCTCCGCTCCGCCGCGCACATACCTCGATCTCCTGAACGGCCTGCTGGAGAATTTCATCATGCACGGTTTCAAGCGCCTGGTGCTCATCAATGGCCATGGCGGCAATGATGTCCCGGGCAAGCAAACCGTCTTTGAAGTGCGCCAGCGCCATCGGCACCGCGACGATTTGTTGCTGCTGTTCACGACCTACTGGGGTCTCGGTGGCAAACCGCATGAGGTGAACCGCGCCATTGCCCAACAGCACATGGGCCATGCCTGTGAGTGGGAAACCTCGATGATGCTTCGAATCGCGCCGCACCTGGTTGGCGACTTGAGCAGGGTGGAGCCGGTTCCATTCGGCAATGCGTTCGAGCCGGCGAGCCGCGGGTGGATCACGAAGGAACGCACCGAACCCGGCCACATCGGCGACCCGCGCCACGCCACGGCGGAAAAGGGCGAGACGATTTTCCAGGTTTTCTCCGCGGATGTCATTGCGTTGCTCGAGCGGGTGATCCAGTGGGATGGGAAGTCGTGGAACGGATGAGCCCCACGCCCGCAGCTCGTTCCGGCGCCTGGAAGTGGTGGGTCTGCGGCCTGTTGTTGTTCGCGTCCATGATCCTCTACATGGACCGGCAGACCCTGCCGAACGTGGCGACGCGCATCACGAAGGAGTTTCACCTGAACAACCAGGAATATGGCGTGATGGAGAAGATGTTCGGATACGCCTTCGCGGCGGGCGCGTTCGTGTTTGGCATCTTCGCCGACAACTGGAAAGTGCGCTGGCTTTATCCGGTGGTGCTGATTCTCTGGTCCACCATGGGGTTTCTCACGGGTTTGGTGCGGGACTATGAGGAATTGTTATGGTGCCGCACGCTGCTCGGTTTTTTCGAGGCCGGCCACTGGCCCTGCGCGCTCAAGACCACGCAACGCCTGCTCGCTCGAAAGGATCGCACGCTGGGAAACAGTGTGTTGCAAAGCGGCGCGTCGTTCGGGGCCATACTCACTCCGTTGGTCATGACCTGGATGCTGGCCGGTCGCACCGAGGCCGGTGTTTGGCGACAGCCCTTCCTCGTCGTTGGCAGCATTGGGATCGTGTGGGTTGTGGTTTGGTTTTGTTTGTTGCGCGAACGCGACTTTGCGGTGGCGCCGATGGATGTGGAGGAGGCCAGCACCGCCGCTCCCGCCACCATTCCGGATGGTGAAGGCAGCTTCTGGAAAATCCTCCTCGGGCGGCGCTTCTGGGTGTTGGTCGTCCTCGTCGCCACCATCAACATCTGCTGGCAACTTATCCGCGCGTGGCTGCCGAAGTTTCTCCAGGAGGGCCGTGGTTACACCGAGTCCCAGGCGCTTTATTTCAATTCACTTTATTACATTGCCACGGATGTGGGCTGCCTCAGTGCAGGCGCGCTCACGCTCTGGCTGGTGAAACGCGGACGCAACATCCACGGCGCCCGGGCGCTGGTGTTCGGCGGTTGCGCGGCGGTGTCGGCACTGACCTGCGTAGCGGCCTATTTGCCGCACGGTTGGCCCATGCTCGGTGTTTTCCTGCTGGTCGGCGCGGCGTCGCTGGGGTTGTTCCCGTGTTACTATTCATTCAGCCAGGAACTGAGTACGCGTCATCAGGGCAAGGTCACCGGGATTCTGGGCACGGTTGCCTGGGCGGTGACTTCGCCGTTGCAGGAGCACTTTGGGCGCGTGGTGGACCTGACTGGGTCGTTTGATTTGGGCCTGGCTTTGGCGGGATTGATGCCGCTGTTGGGTTTCGTGGCGCTGTGGTGGTTTTGGGACGCGCCGAAAGAAAAGTTGCAGAACGCGGGCGGGGGATGAAGGATGCCGGGGCCAAACTTGGTGAGGCGGGTTGGGCGCGCCGGTAGCTCAATTGGATAGAGTTCCTGACTTCGGATCAGGCGGTTACAGGTTCAAGTCCTGTCCGGCGCACCACTCGTTTTAATCAATGTTTACAGGTGTTTTTGTGAGGGTTAACCTGCTGGTTATCAAGGTGGAAAGCATTTCACGCGGCCAATTCTGAGCCGCCTCGGACGTTCTCAGGCGGTGTCCCATCTTGTCGAGTTGGGCTTCGAGGTGTATGGTTGAGGCATAAGCTCCCGTCTCACCAATTTCACCATCGCCGTGCTGGTGCTCGGCGGCATCGGCGTGCTCGTTGTGGTTGGTGCCTTGCTTTTCTCGGCCACGCGCACCCCGCCAATCGGGGCCGCCGACCTGGTAAAGGTCAAAGTTTCAAAAGACCTCCCGGCAACGATTAGCAACGCCGTTCTGAGTCTCGTCATGATTCGGCCGCCGAACGCTTCGCCTTCCACTTACGGCGCAAAAAACTCCCTCAGGTGTAGCTTGGAATCGCCAGGTGGATCGAGTAGCGATGGATATCATTTTCAGGAGGAACGGCTCATCGCGATCAGGTCAGAAGGCTTCGTGGTTTTGTTTACAGAACGGGCGGGCACAAACGTACAGACAAACGCCGTCTTGTTTCATTACGGTGAAACTAACGAAACAAATGTACTGGGATGGAAAGTCACTGGGCGATTCAAGTAGACCGGCCGTGACTGCGATCGTTCAACGGAATCCGAGAATCGGCCAAACCACCGACCTTGTCTTGACAGCGTTTACATTGTAAACGAAAGTATCGCATGCCCACGATTGTGCAATCCTGCCGGATCGAGAAAATCCATGCGGCGTTGCTGGCGCGCCAGGCGAAACGCCGCCAGTTGGAGGTCTCCACCCTGAGCAGCTTGTACCTGAAGGAAAAGGCGTTGGAAGAGGAGTATCCCGGCATTGGCTTTCGCGACGCCAGCGGCGGGCGCGAGGCGTATGTGCTGGGCCATCGGGTTGCGGTTTGGGAAGTGCTGGCCCTGCACCAAGAAACCAAAACCATCCTCAAGACCGCCCATCATTTTCGATGGGCCCCAGCCTTGGTGCGCTGTGCGCTTGCGTTTGCCACGGCGTTTTCCGTGGACATCGAACAACAGCGTCAAGCTGAGGCTGGCGCGTGAAGCCACGCCTGCTGGCTGACGAAAACACGTCGCACCGATTGGTGGCCGCCTGCCGGCAAATCGAGGCCGAATTTCCAATCATCCCCATTTCAGATTGGGAAAAAGGCGCGTACCTGTCGGTGAACGATTCAGCCCTGCTGCTGGCTTTGCGGGTATCGGGAATGGTCCTGGTCGGCTTCGAGCGGGCCAGCATGCCCATGCACGCGGGCAAACTTACCCGCGAAAGTGTAGGTCACGCGGGTGTGATCCTCTTTCGTCGATCAGTATCGGCCGTCGCGTATGGCAAGCAGGCCCGCCTGCTGGTGGACTTGTGGCGGGAAACGGCGGATGAGGATTGGTCGGATCGCATCGAGTATTTACCACGACCATAGAGCGCGAGGGGGAAACTCCAAACGATTCGTTGCGTGGGGGAAAGCGGCCTGCAGGAACCCCGACATCCAAAGCGGGTGCCAGGTCAGGCCCGGCGTTCTCGCCGGTTTGGTTTTCAATTTCAGGCTGCGCGGGATAGATTCATGGCAAAAGAATTGGGGCAATCAACTCGAACTGCCAGG
>JAYUBJ010000454.1:0-4696 GCA_043740915.1 Verrucomicrobiota bacterium | reverse complement strand
GACGGCTTCGAGAGTTTCGCGGCCATCGCTCCAGGTCGAGTGGTTGTGCAGTGAACCGCGCAGGTCCGTCCATTCGAGCAGGCGGGGCAGTTCGTCCTTCTCACCGGCGGCGAATTCGCCGTGGTCTTCGCGCAGTTCCGGCGCAATGTACGGCAGGTCGAGCGTTTTGAAAATCTCCTCCTCCGTCGCACATGGCACGAGCAGTTTGGGGTCGCGCGTTTCCTCCGTCGATTTGAACAAACCGTATTCGTTGAGCCGCAGGCCGCGCTGGATCGCACGCTGGCGCATGGCGATGTTGTGCTCCTTGCTTCCAGTGAAATACGCCAGCGCAAACGGATACTCGATGTCGCTCACGACGCGCAGGTCGGCCTGAATGCCGCCCTCCACAATGACGCTGGCCTTGGTTTCGCCCTTGGCACTCACGCTCAACACGCCCGGCTGGCTGGTGAAGGAGTCGATGACATTCGCGGGATGCTTCGACGAAACCAGGAAGTCAATGTCGCCAATGGTTTCCTTCCAGCGGCGCAAACTGCCCGCCGTGCTGCAACGGATCACATCGGGATGCCCGCGCAGGCTTTCGAGAATCGGATCGGAAACCGTCAGCGCCTTGCTCAGGTGATGCTTGCTCGCGTAGGTGCGGTTGAAGGTGATGCCTTCGAGAATTTTGCTCTGCGTCTTTTCGCCAAAACCATCGAGCACCGCGACTTTCCCCGCTTTGCACGCCGCTTCCAGTTTTTCAATCGTGTCCACGCCCAGCTCATCGTGGAGCTTTTTCACCTTCTTCGGGCCAAGTCCGGGGATGTGGAGCATGTCCAGAAGCCCCGCGGGTACGGACGCTTTCAATTCTTCGTAATACTTTAGCTTACCAGTCGTGACGAGTGTGGTGATCTTGTCCTGGAGCGCTTCCCCGAAGCCTTTCAATTCACCCAGGCGTTTTTCCGCGACAAGTTTGTCGAGCGGCTCGGCGAGGCTTTCGAGGGTGCGGGCGGCGTTGACGTAGGCGCGCGTCTTGAACGGATTCTCGCCCTTCAACTCCAGCAGCGTGCCGATCTCGGACAGGATTTCGGCGACTTGATCTTTGTGCATGGGCTGAGTCTAAGTTCAAAGTTCAAAGTTCAAAGTTCAAAGTTACGGACAAGGCCACTGACAAAGTCGAATTGGTGTGGGCTGGTTTAGGAGTCCGGGCGCGCAAGCTTTTCCCGGTGGCTCGATCCCCCCCACTTCCGTGTGAACTGGGGCTAAAACGCGGCTTCGCGAACAGCGGAACCCGTTCCGTGCCGTCCGTCCCAGCGCCTGCCAGTTGGCGGCGCGATAACAGGTGCCGTGAAAAAACCGGGCTGGTCCGTGATGGTCGTGCTGAAACAGGAGCGGTTTGAGCTCTACAAGGAATCCAACGCCCTGGCATCAGAGCAGCCCAGCCTATCCTTTAAGCAGGAACAACGGCACATTGAACTCCGGCAGGTCACGGATCTTAATTTCAGCCAGGTTGCGGGCACGGTCCGGGTGGGGACCGTCCAGGAGCAAGGGCAACAAAACCGCCGCCGGGGCCACCAGACGACGGTTCAAAACCTGGAAACCCACTGGCGCTGGGTGGCCGATGAGGGACTGGAGGGTTATTCCGCCAAGACAATTTGGGCGATGGGCGATGGACGTTGGGGCATCGAAAACCAGGCCTTCAATGAACTGACGCAACATCGACCGCCTGCCTCCGGCAGGTTCAATCCGGACTGGCATCCGGAATCTCTGCACCACCCGCGCCGCGCTTTACACTGACACAAACTATTCGTATATTGGCTGGCTGTGTCGGACACCAAGAAAACCCGGGTGATGGTGGGCATGAGCGGCGGCGTCGATTCCTCCGCCACGGCGGCCCTGTTGCTGGAACAGGGTTTCGACGTGGTCGGCGTGACGTTGAAACTCTGGCCGCAAGACTGTGTGAATCGCGCCGAGGACAAATGCTGCGGTCCCCAGGCCGTCATGGACGCGCGCGCCGTCTGCCACCAACTCGGCGTCCCCTACTACCTCATCGACGAAGCGGCGGAATTTCAAAAGGTGGTGATCAATTACTTCGCCGAGGAATACAAGGCCGGGCGCACCCCCAACCCGTGCGTCATGTGCAACGAGCGGCTCAAGTTCGGAACGCTCATCCACCGTGCGGACCAACTCGGCGCCCAATTTATCGCCACGGGACATTTTGCGCGCATTGAAAAGAGTGCCGATCCCGCCACTGCGGGACGCCACCTGCTCAAGCGCGGCCGCGATTCACGCAAGGATCAAAGCTATTTTCTGTTCTCACTCAAGCAGCATCAACTCGCGCGCTCCCTGTTTCCGCTCGGCGAAAAAACCAAGGCCGATACCCGCGAAGTCGCCCGCGAGTGCCAGCTCAAGACCGCCGACAAGGAGGAGAGCATGGAAATCTGTTTCGTGCCGGACAAGGACTACGGGAAATTCCTCCGCGACGCCAAACTCGCCACCAAGCACCCGGGCGATATCGTGGACCCGCACGGTCACAAACTCGGCGAGCACGATGGCATCGAGTTCTACACCATTGGCCAGCGCAAAGGCCTCGGCCTCTCCAGCCCGAAACCGCTCTACGTGATCGAACTGGATCCGGCCAACAACCGCGTCATCGTGGGCGATGACACGCTGCTCGCCCGCGACGAGTTTCGCGTGGAACGGTGCAACTGGATTCCGTTCGATGCGCCGCCGGCCTCGCTCGAAGTCACCGCCAAGATCCGCTACAACCATCCCGGCACGCCCGCGACCATCACCCCGACGCCCGACGGTGGCGCCCGGGTGAATTTGCACACGCCGCAACGCGCCATCACGCCGGGGCAGGCGTGCGTGTTTTACCAGGCTGATTTGGTGGTGGGCGGCGGGTGGATCACCCGGGGATGAAGACCGTCCGCCCATGCGTGGTCGTCCTGGTGACGGCACCGGATATGAAATCCGCCCGACGAATGTCCAAGGCCGCGCTGAGAGCACGCCTCGTTGCCTGCGCCAACCTGCTCCCAAGAATCGAATCGCATTACCGGTGGCAGGGCAGACTTGAGTGCATCGCAGAAACCCTGATTTTGTTCAAAACGACCCGTGCCAAGTTGGCAACGCTGGAGAAATTGATTCTCGCCCAACATCCCTACGACACACCGGAATTCGTCGTGCTGCCAATGGCCGCGGGCAATCAACGCTACCTGGACTGGCTCGTCGCGAGCGTTCGGTGAGGGGCGCATCTCGCTCTTTTGCAACCCAGGCCTGGAATGGCTATCCACGAGCGGGCTCTGGTAGTGGCACCGGCGTCCCGCCCGTGAGCTGCGGGTTGACGCCCGCCCTTGGTTTGGCTGAATCACACGAGCGGGACGCCCGGGCCACTACCCTGCATGAAACTGAGTTACGCCCTCCGTTGATGCCTTTTCACAAATTTTATTGCCGTGCCGGGTTGGCTTCGCTTCTCATGTCGCCACCACATGTTCACCTGGGCCCAAAATTACGACCCTCTCGGTAACGCCCTGCTCTCCACGCTGGTCGCCGCCCTGCCAGTAGTGGTGTTGCTCGGCGCGATTGCCGTGCTGGAAATCCGCATTCACTTCGCCGCCTTGATCGGACTCGTGGTGGCGCTCTTCGTGGCCGTGGCAGTTTATCACATGCCCGCCAGCGCGGCTGCGGCCACGACCCTCTACGGTGCCGCCTACGGATTGTTTCCCATCGGCTGGATCATTCTGAACCTCATTTTCCTCTACCAACTCACCGTGGACGCCGGGTTGTTCGCCATCTTGCGCGGTAATCTCGCGCGCCTTGCCCCGGATCCGCGCATCCAGGTGATTCTAATCGCGTTTTCGTTCGGCGCATTTTTTGAAGGTGCGGCGGGTTTCGGCACGCCGGTCGCCATCACGGCCGCGATTTTAATTCAACTCGGCTTCAAACCCCTGCAAGCCTCCGGCCTCTCGCTCATCGCCAACACCGCGCCCGTGGCCTTCGGCGGTCTCGGCACGCCCATCATCGCGTTGAGCAAAGTGACCGGCATCGATGAACTCGTCCTGTCCGCTATGGTGGGACGCCAACTGCCGTTCTTCTCGCTGCTCGTGCCCTTTTGGGTCGTCTGGGCGATGGCCGGTTATCGCGGCATGATCGCCGTCTGGCCGGCGGCCCTGACCGCCGGCGTGGCCTTTGCCATTCCACAATTTCTGGTCTCAAATTATATCGGCCCAGCGCTCGTGGATGTGATCGCCGCGCTGTGCTCGGTGGGCGCAGTATTGATTCTGCTAAAGTTCTGGCACCCGAAAGAAATCTGGAAATTGAACGGCCAGGATGAACCCAGTGGTGCACCGGACACGCTGGGCACAAAAAGTGAGGTGATTTCTGAATCATCACCGCCCTCCACCCGCAACGAAATATTCCACGCGTGGCTGCCCTGGATGTTATTGAGCGTCCTGATTTTCATCTGGGGCTGGCCGCAATTCAAAAAATCTGCCGACAATCTTTCCGCACCGTCCTTCGAAGCCGCCCATCTCCACAACGTGGTTGTGCGCACCTTTCCCGTCGTCCCCCGACCGACCGCCGAGAAACCCACGAAACCGGAAGCGGCGGTGTTCCGGCTGAACTGGCTCTCCGCCACGGGCACCGGGATTCTCGCGTCGGCCCTGCTCGCCGGTTTCCTCATGAACTTTTCCATTTCAGAAATGGCGAAAGTCTATTGGCG
>JAYUBJ010000453.1:0-4700 GCA_043740915.1 Verrucomicrobiota bacterium | reverse complement strand
AACTCCGTGATCCCTTCCACGATTCCCAAAATAATGACCGCGATCCAATCTGGCATCCGGTGTTTAGACGCGAAATCGATGCTACTGACAAGGAATCTCTGATGAAAAAAACAGGAGGCGCTTTCCCGCCGCGCAGAAACTTTGCGCGAATCAGAGGGATAGGCAAAACAGATTTCCGGATCCAGCCACGAATACCGGTAGGGCGCGTCGCTCCGCGCGCGCCGCAACTGGCACGGGGACGGCGTACACGTAGTGACTCGCCTTACCCACACACGGGGACGGCGCGCACGGAGTGACGCGCCCTACCCCTACTTCACCGGCGCGAGGATGCGCGAGGCGTGCTTCCGCTCGTGGTGGATGCTGTTCTCCGCGGCCATGACGTGCGTCGGCCACTCCACGGTCAGCTCCTCGCCAGTCTGCGGATTTGGTTCATACAACGGCGCGCCATTGCTCGCCACCGTGACGCGGATGCGATGGCCGCGATTGAATATCTGGCTCAACGAACCGACGTCGAACGCGATCTTGTAAACCTGGTCCGGCTCCATCAGCACTTCCTTTTCAAACCCCTCGCGATACCGCGCGCGCCGCGGATAATCCATGATCAGGATTGAACGTCCATCAGGATAGACGTCGCTGATGCGCACGATGAAATCCGTGTCGGACGCCGTCGAGGAGACATACAATTCCGCGCGCACCAACCCCGTCCACTCGACCGGTTCGGCCAGCGGTTCGGAAGTAAACGTGCGCACGGTGGCCTGTTTTTCAAAGGCGCGGGCGTCGCGCGCGCCGGGGAATGACGTGCCAGGAATCTCCGCCGGATGATCGGGATCGCTCACGTAAACTGTCGCTGAGGATTGGGCGGACGGTGCCAGTTGGGAAAGATTGCCCGCCTCACGCAAATAATAAGGCGTGTTCTGTACCCGCACCGGCCAGTCCTTGGCGGTGCGCCATTCGTTGCCCGGCGCATTGTTCTCGCCGGTCGCACCCATCACGTAATAGCGCACCGGCGCGTCCTTCTCGACGCCATTGTTGATGCCTTTCAAATAGTGGTCGAACCAGCGCGTCATGTGCGCATAGACATCGAAGTAGGCATTTTCCGGATAAACCATTTCGCCGATGCGATTGGACTTGGGATAACCGCCGTGGAGCCACGGGCCGAGAATTAACTGCTGTTGTCCGCGCGAGTTCGGCCCGCCGCGATGTTGCCGGCCGATGAAACTCTGGATCGAGCCGACGCTCATGAAATCATACCAGCTTCCGATGGTGAAACACGGGACGTTCATCTTCGGAAAATGGAGCGAGCAATCCTCCTGCTTCCAATACTCATCGTAGGTCGGATGCGCGAACCAGGTTTCCAACAGCTTCCGGTTGTCCGCCGGATCGCGGCAGACCGCCTCGAGGCTTTTGAAACGGATTGGCCGCGTGACGCCGCCAATGCGATAGCCCTCCTGGAACAGGCTCAGGCCGGTGTCGGTCATGTATTGCGCGACCAGATGCGGCGGCCGCGTGACCGCGAGAAAGTTTTGCGCGAAGCCCGCCTGCGAACCGCCGTACGTGCCGACTTTGCCGGTGCTCCACGGCTGTTGCGCGAGCCATTCGCAGGTGTCGTAACCATCCTTCAACTCGCCCCACGCCAGCGCGCGGTAGCCCTCCCAAGTGCCTTCCGACCGGTACGCGCCGCGATAGTTCACCATGCCGACCACGTAGCCGCTCTCCGCCATTTTCGCGGTCGCCTTGCGCGTCCCCACGCCGCTGATGTCGGCGTAGCGCTGCTCGAATATCACCGGCCACGGGCCTTTGCCGTCGGGAAAATAGAGATACGCCGAGAGGTGTTTGCCGTCGCGCATCGGAATCATCACGTGCTGCTCGGACACTTTTCCAAAATCCGGCGGCACCGCGGCCGCGGGCCGGCTCGAAAAAATGGAAGGACACAATCCAAACAGAAGCACTCCACGGAACACGGTTGGGGATTTCATGGCGGTTAATCTAGCCAGATGCCCTGAAGTCTCAACCGAAATGATGCGGAGACAAACCACGCAGTTGAACCACGAATAGACACAAATGAACCCGAATTCGGCGGGAGCGCGACGTTGACGCCGCCGCAACGTTGATGACTTGGCGACTCTCACGACCTCCGAACGCATTCTTCACACTAAACGTAAGAGTTCGGCCTAGCCATCGCTCCAGCACGTCAGGGGCAATCAAATCGTTTGACCCACACAGGTGAAACACGGGCCAGTCGGGTATCTTGTTTTTCGCATCATCCCACTCAATCGCGAAGATTTCCCCCTTGAATTGCCCCGTAAGGCAGCCTTGCTCGTTGTACTCTTCCCCATCGGGCCAAACGAACAAGTGGGGCCATGTGTTCCTGAAGGTGATCGTCGTAAAATCTTACGGAGGCTTTTCTTGGTCTTTGATGAAACGTTGCATGGTAGGGTGCTGTGCTTCATGGCCTAATATTGATCTTCGAACTTGTGTTCCAGTTTTGAATCTTGGCAATGAGTACGGAACGTCCGAACGGGTAACAGGTGTTTATCACCCTATCCCATCAACCCCGCCATCGGCTTGCCTTCGTAAAGCGAAAAAGGGCGCTGTTGTTCGTCATGCCAGGTGGTGCTGGCGGGGAGACCGAGCGCATCGTAGATCGTGGCGGCGAGGTTCTCGGGCGTTTGCGGATTGCTCGCGGGATAGCCGCCGAAATGGTCGGACGAGCCAATGACGTTCCCGCCGCGCACACCGCCGCCGGCGAAGAACACCGTTTGCACCGAGCCCCAATGATCGCGGCCCGGCAACGAGGCGCCGGCAATGGTGGAAACTTTTGGCGTGCGACCAAATTCACCGGCCATCACGATCAAGGTGCTGTCGAGCAGACCGCGATCCTGCAAGTCGTCGAGCAAAGCGGAGACGGCCTTGTCCATTGGCGGCAGCAGGTAATTCTTCAAATTGGGAAAGGCGGCTTCGTGGGTGTCCCAGGTTTCGTTGTTGCCCAGGTTGACCTGCACAAGACTGACACCGGCTTCGACGAGGCGCGAGGCCAGCAGCAGCGACCAGCCAAAAGAGTTCCGTCCGTAATTGTCCTGCAACTTAGGCTCAGCACGAGTCACGTCGAAAGCGCCAGCCACCTTCTGGTCGGTGAGCAGCGACGCGGCCATCTGCCAGTAACGGTCGAAGGACTGCACTTCCGCCGTGTGTTCCATGAGGCCGCGCTGACGATCCAATTGGTCGCACAGGGTGAGCCGATCCTGGAGGCGGCCGTCGGCGAGCCACTCGGGCACGGAGAGATTGGGCGCACGGAAGACGAGGCCGGGCTGGGTTTTTGGTCCCTGATGATGGTGAAAAAGATATTCGGGATACGCGCCGTACGTGGTGGGATTGTAGGGCGAATAATCGAGGAACCAAGGCTCGCAGCGCTTGCCGAGCGCGCCGGCGAACTGGCCCGGCAGGACGCGTCCGGAGTAATGCACCAACTTCTCGGGCAGGATGATGGCGGGCGGCAGATTGTTGCGCGGCGGGAGCAGCGTGTTCGCCAGCGCCGCGATGGACGGATGATCGGATGGTTTCGGCTTGTTCGGATCGAAGCCCAGCGGCATTTCCGACCGGCCGGTGAGCATGATGTGATGGCTGGCCGAATGGTCGTTCGAGCCGTGCGTGAGCGAACGGCACAGCGCCCAGCGCTCGCTGCGCTTGGCGAGTTCGGGCAGGTGCTCGCAAATTTGGAGGCCCGGTGTGCGGGTCGAGATGGGCCGGAACTCGCCGCGAATCTCGAGCGGCGCCTCCGGTTTCATATCGAAGCTGTCCTGCTGCGCGAGGCCGCCGGAGAGGAAAATGTAGATGACAGATTTGGCGCGCCCTTCACGGCGCTGGCCCGGTGCCGCCGCGGCGCGCAACGGCGCGAGATGGTTCATCCCCAGGCCGAGCAGCCCGATGGCGCCCGCCTGGATCGCGGCCCGGCGCGAGAGCCGGGCTGATTTCGGATGTAGATACGGATTCGCCATAAACCACAACTATGCACGATGGCCATAAGCTACAATCCGCACCGCGGGTGTAAAGGGGAAATTCCCTGCCTCCGGCAAGTGCGCGATAGCAATCGACTCCAGAAGAGCGGCTGTGTCGTCCTCCACCAACCGCAGCAACTCCCTTTTCGCCGCCTCCGGGAGCAGATCCCGGCGTCTCCGGTTCCAAACCAGCCCGGCGCTTGCTTCCTTTCCTGGTGCCAACCTAGACTCAACTTTTATGACCCCAAGACCGGACAGAAACTGGATCTGCGCCAGCAGCTCCAGGCCGTGGCTCAAGGCTCGGACCCGCGGGAGTCCGTCGGTGGTCGCCAACAGCCGGTGAGCTGGCGGCGGGTCGCGCGCCGGGTGAGCCAAGGCGCGTGTCTATTCGCCGGCGCCGGGCGGCAGATTACTCCAGAACAAGGGAGGGCGCACCAAGTCCGGGAACACCTCTGCTATGAAAAGCGCTCCGGCCAAAAAAACTCTTGCGAGCTGCTCGAGTGTGTGGCCTCCGGCTTAGGATGACGCGTATGCGCCCGCGCGGAACCCAGCCGCGCTTCGTTTCGGTTGTGTTCGAGGCCATGCCAAGATGCGCCCGTTCAACTCGTGGGAATATAAATGTCTCTTTCATCGGTTGAACGGAATGTTAAAATCGTGGCCGCACAAGCGCAAAACATATGACGGCTCCATTTCGATATCTGGCCG
>JAYUBJ010000452.1:0-4700 GCA_043740915.1 Verrucomicrobiota bacterium | reverse complement strand
GGTTGTTCGCCGGCACCGCCTTCACCGTTTGATCATCCACGGGCACGATTTGAATTCCGTTCAAGGCCAGCACCGTGTCGAGCGCATAAAGCGCCTCGGGATCCGTGAGCGGCGTCCCGGTCTTGAAGGTGATGGGGAAGCCGGGCAAATCCGGAGCCCGCTCGACGGTGCGCCCGGACAAATTCCCATAGAACTGCAACACTTGAACCAGATCCGCATTATGGAAGTTCATGATCCCCGTTTTGGTGGAGGTGGCCGCCGGGCTCCGATTCTTGCCAAAGGAAGTCTTCCGGTTTTTCCACCATGCCGACACCGGGAGCGTGTGGTTTTTCGGCAGCACCACGGCGAACTTATCGCCCTGCGGGAGGGTTTCGAGCTGGGCCCGGGCCAGCGTCCGTTCCAGAAAGCGGACGGTGCCCTCGCGATCCAGGTTTTGGCCGCGGACAGTGATGACTCCCACCGGCAAGAGGGCCGGGCGCAAGACCGTGCGACCCGTCAGTTGGGCGTAGAAATCGAGCACCTGCGGCAACGGCAGGTTTTGAAATTTGATCGCGCCCGTCCTTTTCCCGGGGTCGCCCGTCAGCGCGCGGGCCGACGGGAGCACCGGGGTTTCGGCGGTGAAACTGAGCACTGATTCCGTGCCGCTGTTGCGAATCTTCGCCGTCATCGTCCGGTCATCAATGGCGACGAGTTCCAACGAGCCGGAACTTTTTCCTTCGGTGAGCACCACTTCACCAAGAACCGGACGATGGCCCTCCAGCACGAGCAGGAAAGCGCAACGGGCGTCCGGCACCGTGGACAAGCCGACCAGTTTGACGAACGTCGCCGGCACTTCAGCCGCCGCCGCGTGCGTCAACACCAGACCAAGGGCAAGTATGGCGGTAGGTTTCTTCACGGGACTCGGGCCGTCGGTTTGCCGGCCTTGGGCGAGGGGTTGAGCTGATAACTCATGACCAGCGTGATGCTACCCATCAATTTCATCTGCGACTGGTCCGGCTTCAAATCCATGTCGCGCACCCGGATCATCGAGTTGTCCGCGCCGAGCGCGACCAGGAAATCGAGCAACTCCTTGTCGCCCGTGTCATTGATCGTGATCTTGAGCGTCTGTTCCTCGAAGAACTGGTTGGGCCTGGGGGCCGCCTGCTTGCGCGGGTCGGAGGAACTCCAATTGCTGACGTTCACGCGGTTGCGGTTCACCTGCCCTTGCACGATTTTTTGCAATTGCAAAGCCTGGCCCTCCGAGCCGACGGAGGCATCCGCGCTTTCCAGTTTCTGTTTCTTTTGCTCGTAATCCTTGAGCTTGCGGACTTCGGCGTCGTACTTGGTCAAGGTGTCTTCCGCGGTTCGCAGTTCGGTCTGCACGCGGCCCCAAACCTTGAAATACGGCCAGACGAACCAGGCGTTCAGCATGACAAACAGCACGGCGAGCGCCACGACCACGATCCGACGCTCCTGCGGTCCCAGGTTCAGGCGTTCGAGGAAATTGCTCATTCGACCTCCGCGCGTTTGAGTTCGCTGGTAAAACTCCAGTTCACGACCGGCGGGGTTCCCCCGCTGCTGACCTGCGGCGGGCCGACCGTGTCAAAGAGCGGCTCGTTCTTGACCATCACTTTGCCCAAAGCCTCGTTGAAATCGGTGACCTTGTTGACTTTGCCCGCCAAGCCGGTGCCGTGCAGGGTCACGATCTTGCCCCGGGTGAAGTAGAAAGAGGTCAGAGTCAGCTCCGGCGGCAATTCTTCCGACACCGCTTTCCACGCATCCAGCACGGCATATTTGAGGTTGATCTGTTCCTGCATCACCAGGATCAGCGCCTTCGTTTTCAGGGCGTTGGTGTAACTGCCACTCAGGTTAACAATCTGTTGCTCGAGGCCATGTTTCTTGTACTGCTGCACCTGTAGCATGCCGAAATAAATCAACACCCCCATGATATACATCACCGCCACGCCACCCAGGCCCCGCATCCAGATGCGATCCACCAACTGCTGCTGGTAGCGCGTCGCGAATTCGGCCGGCAGCAGGTTCACCGTGGTCTCGGCCCGCGCGCCGCGCCGGGCGCTCACCGCCGCCAGGGCCGGCGGCTCGAGTGGCGCGGTGACCGGCACCGATTGCTCCGCGTGGGTGTTCAACAGCGGCTGCCAGATCGCCGCCGTCGCGTCGTCGGCCACCAGATGCCAGCGCGGCGGGGACGTAAGCCAGCCTTCCAGTTCACCGGCCCACGCGATTTTGGTCAGTTGGGCGCCGAGATCCTGGCCCCAGGTTTCCTTCACCGTCAAATGCGCGAGGCTGAGGTTTTGCAACACGCCGCCATACCACCACGCCATCAGGCAGTCCGTCTTGTCTCCGATCACGCGCGGATAAATCCACGCGCCGTCGCCCTCCACGCGCGTGGCGAGCAGTTGATGCAGAAACGGCAGCTCGAGTCGGTCGGCGAGATAACCCTGGCCTTCCAACTGGCCGAGAAACGCCTCGACGCGGCTGCGCGCAATGATGATGACCACCACGGTTTGCTGGTCAGTGGGCACGGCGCTTTGGGCGGGGATCACCTCCAGGCTCCAGACAATCTGCGCCACCGGCAACGGGGACAGTTTTTCCAGTTGAAACTCCACCATGGCGAGCAGTTCAGTGAAGTCGCATTTTGGAAATTGCACCACGCGCAGAAACACTTGCTCGGCGGGCAGCCAGGCGATGTTTAGTTTGTGCTGCCACAAGGATCGCCAGCCCTTGCCCACCAACGGCGCCGACAGCGGCCGGGTGGTGGGGCCGGATTCTTCGGCGGATAATTTCACCTGGCCGCCGTCAGCGGCAAACTGCCAGAGCCGCCGCGAGCCGGCGTCGGACTGGAGCACGTTGCAGGAATGGGGGGCAGAGTTCTTCACGATGGAGCTAGGCTTCCGGCCGGACATCTTCGAGCAACGACTTCAAATGTTCCTCGGTTTGGGTGACCCGCAGCACTTCCTCGACGGTGGTGACCCCGTTGCGAACCTTGTTCCAGCCGTCGGTGCGCAGGGTGCGCATGCCATTCTCGATGGCGCGCTGGGCGATGGTGGAGGCGGCGGAGCGGTTGAGCACAAGCGGGCGGATGGCTTCGTTCAGGATCAGCAACTCGTAAATGCCCATGCGGCCCTGGTAACCGAGTTGGCGGCATTCCTCGCAACCAATGCCCTTCCAGAATTTGGCCGTGCCGATTTCATTTTCCGGAAAGCCAATCTTGCGCAAATAATCATGCTCAATTTTCTGCTCGGTTTTGCAAAACGGACAAATCGTGCGCACGAGGCGTTGCGCCATGATCGCCTCGACCGAAGACGCCACCAGAAACGGCTCGATGCCCATGTCGATCAAACGCGTAAACGCGCTGGCCGCGTCGTTGGTGTGCAGCGTGCTGAACACCAAGTGGCCGGTCAGCGCCGCGCGGATCGCGATTTCTGCCGTCTCGAGGTCGCGAATTTCGCCGACCATGATCACGTTTGGGTCCTGCCGCAGGATGTGGCGCAGCCCCATCGCGAACGTCAGCCCGATGTCGGAACGGACGGCGATTTGATTGATCCCCTTGAGTTCATACTCGACCGGCTCCTCGATCGTGATGATGCGCTTGTGCACCGAGTTGATCGTGCTGAGAAAAGCATAGAGCGACGTGGATTTTCCCGAGCCCGTCGGTCCGGTGACCAGCAGGATGCCGTGGGGCTTGACAATAATTTCGCGCAGGGCCGTTTCTTCCAACGGCGAGAAGCCCAACTTGTCGAGGCCCAAAAATATTTTGCCGCGCGTGAGCAGGCGGAGCGACACGCTCTCGCCATAAACGGTGGGCACGGTCGAAACGCGGATGTCGATTTCCTCGCCTTTGATGCGGACGTTGATGCGGCCGTCCTGCGGCAGTCGTTTCTCGGCGATGTTCATGCCGGACATGACCTTGATGCGCGAAATGAGCGCGGCCTGGTAGCGCTTGAGCTGGGGCGGCATCGGCGTCTGATGCAGGATGCCGTCGATGCGGTACCGGATGCGCAGCTCGTCTTCCGCCGGCTCGAAGTGGATGTCCGTCGCGCGATCCTTGAAGGCCTCCCAGACGATCTGGTTCACGAACTTGATGACGCTCGCCTCCTGGTCGCCTTCGGTGATTTCCTTGTCCTCGCCAACCAGCAACTCGAGCGGTTCGTCCTTGGAAAGTTCGTCGAGGGTTTCAGCGCCGACGCCGTAATATTTCTTGAGCGATTTTTCAATCTCGGCACGGGGAGCCAGGGCGAACTGCACCGGGCATTGCGCGTCAAATTGCACCGCGTTCAACAACGCCGTGTCGAAGGGATTGCTGACCGCGACCTGCAGCGTGTTGTTTTCAAACGCCGTCGGCAGCGCGGAATATTGGAAGGCGACCTTCGTGGAAATCTTCTGCCGCGCCTCGATGGCGACATCGAGTTTCTTCAGTTCCAGATAGGGCCAATCCAGCGCGGTGGCCAGCTTCTGCAGGAAAACTTCTTCCGACATGCCGCCCTCGCGGCAAAAGAAAGCCAGCATCGGCTCCGTGGAACCATTCTCGGCCGCCACGCGCCAGGCTTTGCCCCAGGCGTCGAATTGCTCCACACTGGCCAGCGCGGCTTGGGCGAGGACGCTTTTTATTGATGTAAAGGCCATGTTTTCTTCCGTCAGCTTCAGTCTTGAAACAGCGAAACCTAGAGAAAGTTGCTCCGGGGGTCAAAGCTTTTGCGCCG
>JAYUBJ010000451.1:0-4703 GCA_043740915.1 Verrucomicrobiota bacterium | reverse complement strand
GTTGGTCGTCCGAGGGCATGCCCAAATCGACGTAGGGCAGCGGGGGCGCGGCATGCAACCGGGCGCGAACCAACGCCAACTGGTCGGGCTTCACCCGGTCGCGCGTGGTGACGGCGGCGGCCAAGGAGTTGAACCGCTTTTCGCGCAGGGGTTGTTCCGGCTGGAGATTCAAGCTCGCTTCCGGCGAGGCCAGCAGATGGGCGGTGAATCCTTCCGACAACCACAGCGGAATTTCCGCCGAGCGTTCGCCGGCACTGCGGTTGGCCAACTCCAGCAACAGTGCCCGCACGAGCACGCGCGCCAGCATCGCCGGCTCGATTTGCTGCGGCAATTCCACCCGATATTGCCAGCCGCTATTGAAGCGCTCCGACAGGATGTACACCTCGGGGTCCGTTTCCTCGGACCGGCGCACCGTCACAAAAATCTTGCCCTGCCACTTGTCCGCCGCACCCAACTCCCGCAGCAGTTCCACCTTGATCCGCTCGGCAATCACAGCCAGCGATGGCGGTTCCAGTTCCAGCAGTGTAACGGGGGCCTCGGGTTCGGGGCTGAGCGGCACGCGCTTGAATTTCTTGGGCGCAATGGTCATGACGCCGCTGACCACAAATTGATCCGAACGGCTCCGCACCGTCATCATCGGATCTGGCAGCGCGGCCACGACCTCACCGGCTAGAAACAAACCAAGTAAAAGGGCCGCGCGCTTCATGATTCTAACCAGGAAAAACGGGTGTCATAAATCGAAACTCAATCGGCCGAGGATTTCGCCTTGGACGGCTTGGCGGCGGGTTTGCTGTCAGCGACGGGCTTGCTTTCTGCGGTCTTGCCTTCGGCCGGTTTGCTCTCGACCGCCTTGCCATCCGCTGGCTTGGCCACTACCGGGGCGTCCTTCTTTTCGCCGGCCTTGTAATTTTCGCTCCGGTAATCAGTGATGTAAAAACCGCTGCCTTTGAAAATCAGCCCCGCGCCGGTGCCGATGGAACGTTTCACCTTGCCGCGGCCCCACTTCTTGCGGCCGCAGAGTTCCTTCGGACAGATGGTGAGCGCCGGATCCGACATGGACTGGACCTTGTCAAACTGATGGTCGCACTTGGTGCAAATGTATTCGTATGTTGGCATAGATTCTTAACCCTGATCGACTCGTTACCTAAACACAATGCGCAATGACGCGTCAAGACAGGCAACGCGCCGCGGCTGGTCGCCGTGACACAGCTGCGGTCCGTTCGAGGCGCCCCGCTGGCCTTCACCAGCGGACGGCGGCTGTGTCCCGCGCCGCGCGGGATCAGCCGCAGCCGCGTCGCCAGAAGAGCCATCATCGAATACCCGTTGCGTCCGACCTCCTCCACGTGCTGCGGCTGGTCCCGCGCGGGCGGGACACAGCCGCGGTCCGCTCCGGTTGCCTTCGTGAGCAGGGTCCAGACGTGCCCGGTGGCAACGCGCGCCACCGCCGCCGCAATTTCAAACCGGGCATTGTGCCGCGGCTGATTCTCCGCTAGGGTGACGACATACTTAATTTTATGAACCGCCAGCAAATCCTCGACCTCTATTTCATGGACGCCCGCTGCAAGCTCATCGAGCTGGCGGCGTTCCTCGACCGCGTGGACCGCGCGCCGGGCGAAGACGACTTCCGCATCCAGGCCTTTCGCCAGGCGATGAAAGAACTTGGCAACAAGAAACCGCAGCGCGCCAAGCAGGTGCTGCTCTCCTTCAGCGACCCGACGACGAAGCCGCTGGTGAAGGCAACGGTGAAAGGGGCCACGGGCGCGTGGCCGGGCAAGACGGTTTCAGAATAAGTATGAAGATCATTCTGAGCCGTAAGGGAATTGATAGCGGTGCCGGGCAACGTCCAAGCCCTTTAATCCAGACATCCAATGGTCGATGCACTCCTGTTTCTATTCCGATACCAGGCGACAATGAGAAACGAATATATCAGGAAATTTCAGTCAATGGATATGATCTTGGATCTCTTGTAGAGGACTTAGGATTAATCGGACCGAATGGAAGAACGGTTTCTCGAACAAGTCCTGTCCATTTCGATCCCGACTTAGATCGAGTTTCGATTAGTCGCTTGCCAGGCTGGAATCCGTTGTTTGGCCAGGCCGGTGCGGCTTGTGGACACCTCAATAATCAGAATGTAGGCGTGAATGATTTGTTCCTGTTTTTTAGATGGTTTAAGAAAGTGCAGTATCAGGATGGACATTGGGCCTATCTCAACGACGCGCCAGACATTCACACCTTTTTTGGCTGGTTGGAAGTTCAAGAATCGAAAGATGCAGATCAGCTTGAAAAATGGGCTGATGGCCATCCTCATGTAAACGGAGACCATCAATGCTCGCACTACGGAACTGTTTATGTAGGCAAAAGGAAACTTGAGTTGGGAAAGTTTGGAACCGCGAGTAATTTACCCGGCGGCGGCATCTTTAGAAAGTTTTCCTCTGCGGCTCAGTTAACATTGGAGGGTGAGCGACGTTCTGTCTGGAAGCTTCCGTCATTTTTTCTACCCAATCAATCTCAGCCTCTATTATGCTATCATCGGAACCCGAACAGATGGGAAAAACCAGATGGTTGCGTACAACTTAAAGTGGCCGCTCGTGGCCAAAAATTCGTATTCGATTTAGACCAGTTGGACAGAGTTGGCCAAGACGCCGCTTTGAAATGGGCACTTGAGTTGATTCGGAATCACTCGTAGCTACTAATGGTGGTTTTCAATATATTTCCTCATGCGCTACATCGAACCCCACGGACACATGGTCAGCCGCACGACCAACGATTACCAGGACATGGTCACCGCCGGATGCGCCGCCGTCTGCGAACCCGCCTTCTGGGCCGGTTATGACCGCAGTTCAGTCCACGGCTTCCACGATTATTTCTGCCAGCTCACGGATTACGAGCCGAAGCGCGCCGCCAAATTCGGCCTGCCGCATTTCTGCTGGCTCTGCATCAACCCGAAAGAATCCGAGGACACAAAGCTCGCCACGGAAGTCATCGGCATCATCCCGCAATTTCTCGATCGCCCGACGGTGCTGGGGATCGGCGAGATCGGCCTCAACAAGAACTCGCGCAACGAACTCAAGGTGCTCGAGCTGCACATCGACCTCGCCGCGCGCACGAACTCGCTCATCCTGGTCCACACGCCGCACCTCGAGGACAAGCTGAAGGGCACGCGCCTGATTTGCGACGCACTCAAGAATGACAAACGCATCAAGCCGGAGCGCTGCATCATTGATCACGTCGAAGAACACACCGTCCAGCACGTGCTCGACCGGGGATTCTGGGCGGGCATGACGCTCTATCCGGAGAGCAAATGCACGCCGGCGCGCGCGATCGACATCATCGAGTGTTACGGCAACGAGCGCATTTGGATGAACAGCGCGTGCGACTGGGGCATCAGTGTGCCGCTGGCCGTGCCGCGAACCGCGTTGGAAATGCGCAAGCGCGGTCACAGCGCTGAGGCGATTGACAAACTGATCTACCAAAACCCGGTGCGGTTCATGAGCCAGACGCCGAAGTTTAAGCTGCCGACCGCATGAAGACACAATCCCTGGACACGAGTTTCGAGGCCGAGCGCATGCTGATTGAAATCACGCGCCGGCTTCCCCCGGAACGGAAACTCCAACTCGCCGACCGGCTGGGCCATGCGATGCGAGGGTTGATGAAGAGCGGCCTGCGTGACCGGCATCCCCACGCCAGTCCGGAAGAATTGGAGCGTCGCTTTGTTGAGCTTTGGCTCGGAGCCGAGCTCGCGCCGGTTTTCCTCGCGGCGCGGGCCGCCCATCGCCATGCTTGACGAGCAGACCAGCGTCCTGGCGAAGGTCACGCAAACGCTCGAGCATCTGGAGGTGCCCTATTTCGTCGCCGGTTCCTTCGCCAGCAACGTCCACGGATTCTACCGCGCAACGGCAGATGCGGATCTGGTTGCCGACCTGAAGCTGCGGCACATCGAGCCGTTTGCCGAAGCGCTCCGCCGCGAGTTTTATCTGGCGGAGGAAGCGATTCGCGAGGCGGTTATGCGGCGCGCCAGCTTCAACGTGATCCATCTGGACACCGCGCAGAAAGTGGACGTGTTTCTACTCAAGCGGGAACTCTATCCGTTGTCCGAGATGCAGCGTCGCTCCCGCCAGCGGCTCAGCCCGGACGCGATCGAGCAAGCGTGGTTCGCTTCCGTCGAGGACACCATTCTCGCCAAGCTCGACTGGTTCCGGCTTGGCGGCGGTGTGTCGGACCGGCAGTGGGGCGACGTGACCGGGGTGATGAAAGTCCAGGCCACGAACCTTGACCTTGACTACCTCCAGCATTGGGCCGGGGAACTCCGATTGACCGACCTGCTGCAACGCGCCCTGGAAGAAAGTGGATTGGCTTGAGCACGTTTTTCGTACACATTTCCCGACGATGAAACTTAACCACGGCCTGCACCTGGCCTACTGCACCAATATTCATCGCGGCGAGGATTGGCCGCAGACGTTTGACTCGCTGCAGAAATACACACTCGCGGTGCGGGCGCAGGTCTGCCCCGACAAACCGTACGCGATCGGCCTGCGGTTGAGCGACCAGGCGTCCCGCGAGTTGGGTGACCGCGCCACGTTGGCGGCCTTCCAGCATTGGCTCAGCGACAATCATTGCTACGTTTTCACGATCAATGGATTTCCCTTTGGCCGGTTTCACGGCGCACGGGTCAAGGAGCAGGTCTATGTGCCGGATTGGACTTC
>JAYUBJ010000450.1:0-4715 GCA_043740915.1 Verrucomicrobiota bacterium | reverse complement strand
GCCGCATTCGTTGACCAGTTGCGCCGCCGTGACCGATTGCCGCGTGTCCATCCGCATGTCCAGCGGGCCGTCCTGTTGAAAGCTGAAACCGCGCCCGGCCCCGTCCAACTGCGGCGAACTCACGCCCAGATCCAGCAATACTCCGTCGCAACTCTCCGCCGCCACCCATTCGCCCAGTTCCGCAAAATTTCCGCGGCGGACTTCAAAACGCCCCGCAAACTCCGCCAATCGCTCCGTGGCCGCCTCAACTGCGGCGCCATCGCGATCGCAACCAAACACCCATCCACTCGGAGCGCTCGCGCTCAAGATGGCTGCTGCGTGTCCAGCCCCACCGAGCGTTCCATCGGCGTACCGGCCGTGCGGCGACGGCCTCAGTGCCGCCAGCACCTCGGGCACCAGCACCGCGTTGTGTCGGTATTTGGTCACTTTGCATGGTTGAAATTTAGAGCCACAACCGCGTGACGCTGGACCATCGGGCCGCCGCCCGACGCCACACGGAACCGGCCACCGGCAAGTCTTCCGTGGCCGGAACTGGCTCCGTCGACGCCCCCAATTTCACGGGGACAACTTCCAAATCCGCCTCACTGAGATCGTTCCGGACCACTTTGAGAGATTCCAATGTCATTTCGCCTTGCACCAACGGGGGTCGCTTCCGGGACTTTGAAGGCGCCGCAAATGAGAAAAACCCCAGCCAGCCTTTCGTTTCCTTGGCCGCGCGCGGCGGACGTTTGACTTCATGGGGAACCGCGGCTCGCGCGTTCGTGGCCATCGGAACCGGTGCCATCGCCGGAGCAGCAGCGGCCATGGCCCGGACGGCAGACCGGATCGGGATGGGTTTCGCCAGCCGTTCTTTGGTGGGGGCCAGCGACACCGGCCGCCCGACGGAGGCGAACTTGGGCAGGAAGTGTTGCTCGGCGATCTTGTAGGGACTTGGCTCGTTGGTGACCCCTCGCAAACTTTTTCCCACGTTAAGCAGTTCCATCGGGCTCATAGATCTTAGATTAGTTTTAAAACCTGCGGTGCCGCCTTTGTGTCGGCCGCCATGACGGAGACATAGCGTTCCGGGTTCCAAATCTGGAAGCGGTCAAGCAAACCCACCAGCACCGCCTCACCAGCAATGCCCACCCGCTTGGCCATCGCCTCCGGCAGACAGATGCGCCCGCCTTTGTCGAGGATGACGTCATCGGAGTTTTCGGCGAGATAGCGCCGCAACGATTCGGCCTGGGGATCCGAGAAAGGCATCGCGGCCACTTTTTCTTCGAGCTTGGCGTAAGCGCTCGGCGGCAGCACCAACAGGCAGGCCTGCTTTTGCCCGGGCGGTTTCCAAAACATCAAAGTGAACCGCACATCCTCCTGCGTCGGCCGCCATTTGGCCGGAATCTGCACACGCCGTTTCTCATCCACGCCATGGCGATAGCTGGCCTTGTAAGAGATCCGTTCGTTGGTTTCGTTGGATAACATTTCTCGTCTGGCCAAAATGGACTCAAACACATTCTGACCCACAACGCCCCACTTTTACCCTCATAGCCCCACTTGGGTCAACCGTTTTCTTTCGCATTTTTGAACTTGGGCGGATTCCCGTCGGCCTGTTAGCGTTTCGTCGGTGAGAACCGACGAGTTTGATTACCATTTGCCGCCGGAATTGATCGCGCAGTCACCCGCGCCGCTACGGGATCAGTCCCGGCTGCTGGTATGCTCGCGCCACGCGGGGCGGATCGCGCACCGGCTGTTTCCGGAGTTGCTCGATTACCTGCGTCCCGGTGACGTCCTCGTTATGAACGATTCGCGCGTCCTCCCCGCCCGCCTGCGGGGACGCAAGCCGGGCACCGGCGGGAAAATTGAATTGTTGCTGCTCGAAGAATGGGCCGTGAACGATTGGTGGGTGCTGCTCCGCCCCGGCAAACGGGTGCGCCTCGGAACGGAAATTCATCTGGAGAACGCGGCCGCGAAATCAGGGCCGCTCCGCGCCGTCGTGGTTGAAAAAAATAGCGAAGGCCACTGCCGCTTGCAGTTCTCCGGCACAACAAATATCGTGGATGCCCTCAGCGCTATCGGCGAAATTCCCCTGCCCCCTTACATCACCCGAACCCCAAACTCCCCGGCGGTCGATGATCTGAATCGTTACCAAACGGTTTACGCGCACACGCCCGGTTCCGTCGCCGCGCCGACCGCGGGATTGCATTTCACGCCTGCCCTGCTCGAACGAATCTGCGCGCTGGGTGTGCAGCTCCACTGGGTCACACTGCACGTGGGGCTTGCCACTTTCGCGCCGGTCAGAGCCGAAACGCTTTCCCGGCACACCATGCACGAAGAGCGGTTTTCCATCGGCCCCGAGGCGGCGCAAGCCATCGCCTCCGCGCAGCGCGAACAGCGCCGTGTCATTGCCGTCGGCACCACCACGGTGCGCGTGCTGGAAAGCGTCGCCGCCGGCAACCATGGCCAGATCGTGGCCGCCACGGGCCGCACCCGCATCTTCATTTATCCGCCGTACACTTTCAAAGTGGTCGATGCGTTGCTCACCAATTTCCACCTGCCCAGGTCCACCTTGCTCATGCTCGCCAGCGCTTTCGCCGCGCCCGGCGAAAGGCGCGGACGCGAAATGATGCTCGCCGCCTATGCCGAAGCCGTGCGCGAGCGGTACCGCTTCTTCAGCTACGGCGACGCGATGCTGCTGCTCTAATTGTGCGTTATTAATTTTGAATCATGAGTTAGAAACCTTTTGTGGCTGTGCCAAAGCATTCAACTCTCAAATCCCCAGCCTCCACCCTGCCGTTCGTGTTGATCAACATGGCCATGACGGCGGATGGCAAAATCGCGACCGCCAACCGCGCGCTCTCCTCCTTCGGCAGCGCGCGGGATCACGCGCACCTCCTGGAACTCCGCGCCACCGCCGACGCCGTGCTGGCCGGCGCGCGGACCGTGGATTTGAATCCGATCAACCTTGGCCCGGGGCCGGCGAAGTATCGCCGTCAACGGCTCCAGCACGGATTGGCGGAATACAATCTGCGCGTGATTGTCAGCGGTTCCGGCTCCCTGAATCCGCACGCGGCCATTTTCCAAAAACATTTTTCTCCGATCATCATACTCACCACGCGCCGCGCTTCCAAAGCCAGACTCAAACAACTCGCCGCATTGGCCGACGAAGTGAAAGTGTGCGGCGCGCGGGAAATCGATTTTCCGGCCGCACTTCGTTGGCTGCGCGACAAATGGAACGTGCAGCGCCTGCTCTGCGAGGGCGGTGGGGAATTGAACAGCGCTCTCTTCGCCGCCAGCCTCGTCGACGAACTCCACCTGACCGTGTGCCCAAATATTTTCGGCGGACGGGAGGCGCCCACCATCGCCGACGGGTTCGGTGCCGCAACTCTGGCTGACGCGACGCAGTTGGAATTAAAATCCAGCCGCCGCGTCGGCGACGAATTGTTTCTGGTCTATCGTGTTGTCCCGGCAGCGTGACCATGACCCCTCCCCTCCTCCTGTCGGAATAATTCTATTTGAACATTCTTATCCATTCGGGTCCATTCGTGGTCAACCTTTAACTCACAATTCATATGATCAGCCTCATCATCGGAACCAACCGCCCAGGCAGCAACAGCCGCAAAGTCGCCGCGCACCTCGAAGAAGCTTATGCCGCCCTCAAGGTACCCTTGCGCGTGCTCGACCTGGCCAGCCTTCCCCCCGAAATCTTTTCGCCCAACAGCTACGCCGAAAAGCCCGCGTCCTTCGCCCCGTTTGCCGACACGGTCCTCCAATCCGCAGGACTCCACGTCGTCACGCCCGAGTACAACGGCGGTATCCCGGGCGTGTTGAAGTATTTCATCGATATGCTGAAATTTCCAGAGAGCTTCGACCGTCGCCCCGTCTGTTTCGTCGGCGTGGCGGCGGGCATTTGGGGTGCACTCCGGCCCGTCGAACAATTGCAATCCATCTTCGGCTACCGCAACGCCCATATTTATCCGGAGCGCGTCTTCCTCCCGCTAATCAACAGCCTGCTCGACGACCAGGGGCGCTTGAAGGACGCCGAGTTGATCGGCCGCCTGCAAAAGCAAGCGAGCGGTTTTGTGGATTTCGTCGAAGCCGTTAAGGGCGTGAAACTCCGCAATTCGGTGTAGCCGAAACCTTCAGGTTGCGCGACCCGAGCGGCGCCCTTTCCCTGGCGGTGCCGCTATTTTCCGGCGTGATGGGGCCGCAAGCTGAAGCTTGCGGCTACCGTCCTCGCCGATCATAGTCGGGGCCACATTTCCATGAAAACTTTCACTGACCGCCTCGCCGTTTGTAGTTGGTCGCTCCAACCGGCCCACCCGCTACAACTCATCGAACAACTTCAAGCCATCGGCCTCGCGCGCGTGCAACTGGCCCTCGATCCCTTGCGCGAGCGGCCCGACCTTTGGGGCCGGACCGGCGAACAATTCGCCCAACACAACATCCGCATTGTCTCCGGCATGTTCGGCACCGTGGGCGAAGATTACTCAACGATGGATTCCATCCGCCGCACCGGCGGCGTGGTGCCAGACGAACATTGGGAACAGAACTGGCGCAACATCCAGGTGGTCGCGCGCATCGCGGCGGACCTCGGCTTGAAACTCATGACGTTTCACGCCGGCTTTTTGCCGCATAAAGAAAGCGATCCGCAATTCGCCAAACTGCTCGACCGCATCGCGCGCATCGCCGACCGGTTCGCAACCAATGGAATTGAGCTGGGCTTCGAGACCGGCCAG
>JAYUBJ010000449.1:0-4732 GCA_043740915.1 Verrucomicrobiota bacterium | reverse complement strand
CTGCACTCCAGAAGCACACAAGCCGCTGGTTCACGGTTTGACCCCGGATTTAGTGCAACACAGTGCAACACCACTTGTGCGAAATGGTGCGTTATTCGGGCGTTTCATGCGATTTCTGCAAAGTGGAGTTATGGCCTTTGTTCGCGCGGGGATGGAGCGGATTTGGGGTGTTTTCGCGCAAGTGAAACTACGGATTCGTAAACCGTCGGTCGCCGGTTCAATCCCGGCCATTGGCTCCACTTTTCAGGTCCGGCCGTTCACTCCCCCGTTGCCCTCCCACCTCGCTTTTAAGTCACCGGGCCGGTTACGGCTGCATTCAACCTGGCTTGCATGTCCTTCAATTCATCGCATACGACCGGGATTTGGAAGGCTGGCTGTTTTAGGCCAGCGGGTTTTCAATTTTCAACCCAAATTGTTTGGCAGGTTCAAAGTGGCGGACGTTGTGGGTGGCCATCGTGTGTCCGTTGGCCAGACAGGTGGCCGCGAGCAGCGAATCTTCACAAGTCATCGTGCGGGTGATCCCCTTTAATTCCTTCAACAAAGTTTTCCATCGAATCAAAACCTCCATGTCCAGCGGCAACACGCTTTCGGTGAACCGCTCTTCTGTGGCCGTCATCCGATCGGCCAATCCGACCCGGTGGGTCGCGGGCGCGTTGGCCAGGCCGAAACGCATTTCCGCCAGCGAAACCACACTCAAGAAACTGGCCGCTTCGTTGGCCGCCAGCCAGCGCGCTAATTTGGGAGAAAGGGTTTCCTTGTTGAAGGCGGAAACAATGTCCGTATCGAGCAGGTAGGTCATTTGGCGGGCAGCGTATGGCGCTCCACCGGCGGGAATGAAACTGTTTGGGCGCGCAGATGGGCGAGCAATCCCTTGGCTCCCCGGCGCGCTTTTGGTCTGGGAGTAAGCAGCAGGCTTCCTTTGCCATCATTCAATTCCCGCGCGTCGCACGGGCCACCCGCTTCCAAGCCGAACGCTTTCCGCCATTTTAATGGCAGCACCGCTTGACCACGCCGGGTGACGGTCACGGTTGTTAGTGTTTCCATGTTTGTAAGCGTCGCTTACTTAGGCTGGATTTTCAAGTTCAATTGGGCCGGACCCATCTTTGGCCGGAAAAAACGGAGCGTGTTATGATTTAGTAAAGCGTCAGTCGCCGGTTCACTCCCGGCGCTTGGCTTCAGCTTCAAAACTTCTCCCTGGCCCTGTCCATGAACCGCAACGTAGCGCGGGCATCCTGCCCGCCCCTCCTCAGCGCCGCCGACGGAGGCCCACCGTTCTCGCGAGGCGCGAGTGAGGCGGGCTGGGGATGGCCGCCCTACGCCGCTCGCGCCAGGTTCATGGGCGCAATGCGTGAAAAGTTCGGTGCGTCCTCTCCTCGCGATAGCATTCCAACATTGCCAGCCAAACCATGCCCCGTTACGCTCGGCGCGCAATCCGTTCCATGCCCGGCAAGGTCGGGTGATGAGGCGTGGGGAGTTTGGCTGTGGCAAAACAAGACAAGGCGAAGCAATCGACAGTAGCCGCGAAGAAGCGGGCGGTCGAGCAAAACGACCACAAGGGGAAGACGCGCCCGCACAATCTGCCGGTGGGCCTGGTGGACGGCAAGAGCGATGCCACCGAGGGCAAGCAGACTTGGGCGTACGACCCGTACCTTGACCCGACGCTGCAATGGGCCGGGAAAGCGGAGCGCACCAGTTTTGAGATTTCGACCGCCTCGTCGCATGTCGCTGCCGTTCGCTCCGGGCAAATATGGCTGCGTGGCCGTGAAGATCGTGGACGACCGGAGGATTGAGAGTTTGAAGATTTTGGAGATTGGATGAGACACAACTTCTGCAAGATTCAAATTGGAATCCTGAAGAACTCAAACCTGGAATGAGGAAAGCCAACGCTATAGCGCCGGTTGAGATTGTCACCCAGCGAATCGTGCTGGTGCGTGGTCATCGCGTGATGCTGGACCGTGATCTGGCTGCGTTTTATGGGGTTGAGACGCGGGCTTTGAACCAGGCGGTCAAACGGAATCGCGGGCGGTTTCCGGACGATTTCATGTTTGATCTCAGCCGGGAGGAGGTTTTGAGCATATCACAATTTGTGACATCCTCCCCGGGACTCAAGTTTTCCAAACACGTCCTCGCGTTCACCGAGCAAGGAGTAGCGATGCTCTCCAGTGTGCTCAAAATTCCAAGTCGTTTGATGACCCCGGACGCTTAGTGCCGATTGAGAAGGCGGGGTTTGCTAGCAGTTGAGTGCGGCGAACCTCGCGCGGTTGCTGGGAGTTCACCGCACGCTGGGTGCGATGATCCTGCGTGGCGAACGCAAGCTGACGCTCAACCGTGTGCGCACTCTGGCACGGCATTTCGGCGTGTCAGCCGATGTGTTCCTCGAGTGAAGGTGCCCCTTTCGCCCCGGTCGATAAATTTTACCCTGTCAATCCACGGAATTCTCTGTGAGATTTTTGGCGACTGTGGAAGTCGGAAATTGTGGAATCCATCGCAACAACAACCGAGTTCGGAGCGAAGCCCCCGGAGCCATCGGCGGCGCGGTCGGTGCCTTGGTATTGCTTTGCGATTGTGCTGGGCTCGGCCTGCATACCCGTCGGCGTGTTGTGGGACATCTCGTGGCACGAATCCATCGGGCGGGACACTTTCTGGACGCCCGCGCACATGATGATTTATCTGGGCGGCGTGGTTCCCGGAATGGCCTGCGGCTGGATCGTCTTGAAGACGACTTTTTGGGGGACGCCGGCGGAACGGTCCCGGACGGTTGGATTCCTCGGATTTCGCGGGCCGCTCGGAGCCTGGGTGACGATCTGGGGCGCACTTTCAATGCTGACGTCTGCCCCGTTTGACAATTGGTGGCACGATGCGTACGGCCTCGATGTCAAAATTCTGAGTCCGCCCCACACGTTGCTGGCGATCGGCATGGGTTCGGTGACGATTGGCGCGTTGTTGCTGGTGTTGTCCTGGCAGAACCGGCTGACGGAAACGCACCGGCAGGGAGCGGCGTGGCTTTATGTTTTCATGGGCGGGATCCTGCTCACCATGCAGTCGCTGTTCCTCACCGAGTTCAGTTTTCCCAACCATCAACACGCCGGACTCTTTTACAAAGTCTCGTCGGTTTTGTATCCCGCCATTTTGATTTTCACCGCACGCGCTTCCACGTTGCGTTGGCCGGCCGTTACGGCCGCGCTGGTGTACATGGGAACTTATCTCCTGATGATCTGGTGCCTGCCGCTGTTTTCCGCCCAGCCCAAACTCGCGCCAATATACAACCCGATCACCCACATGGTGCCGCCGCCGTTTCCTTTGTTCATCCTCCTGCCGGCTTTCGGCATTGATCTGGTGATGCCTCGTTTAAAGGCGAGGCCGTTGGCGATGCGCCCTTGGTGGTCGGATTGGCTGCGGGCACTGGGATTAGCCGTCATCTTTTTGGTCTTATTTGTGCCGGTGCAATGGTTGCTCTCGACTTTCCTCATCTCGACGGCGGCGGAAAATTGGTTTTTTGCCGGCAACCGGCTCTGGGCTTACTCGACGTCAATCGGGGAGTGGACCCATCGATTTTGGGATCTGGACAAAGACGCATTCACTTGGCGGACGCTGGTTTGGGCGCTCGGAATTGCATGGTTGTCGGCTCGCTTCGGATTGTGGCGCGGCGAATGGATGTGTCTCGTGAAGCGATGAACCTGGCAACCGCAGATAAACGCAGATGAACGCAGATAACTACACGGCACTGACGGCGCAGGGACACGGTGAAGGATTCAGCCGAAGTCGGAATTCGCCAGGCAATCCAACCCCTTTCCGATCTGCGTTCAGCTGCGTTTATCTGCGGTTGAACCGGGGTTTTTAGGATGAGACGCGGCTGGATCATTCTGCTCGCCGTTTGGTTTCCCCTGATGGCCTGCGCCCATGTGGGGAGTCCGAATGTTTTCTTTGAAGCCAAGGCGGGCCCCTATCCCGTGCGGGTGGTGATCCGCCCTCCGAGCGTGGTTCCCGGCCTGGCAGAAATTAATGTGCGTGTGCAGGGCGAAGACGGATTGCAAGTGACGGCCCTGCCCGTTTATTGGCGGGCCGGAAAGAAAGGCGCCCCGCCGCCGGATGTCGCCCGCCTCGTTCCGGGGGAAACCAATCTCTACGCAACCACGCTCTGGTTCATGTCGTCGGGCGCGTATAGCGTCAATGTCGAGGTGTCCGGGAGCCTCGGAAAAGGCACGGTGGTGGTGCCAGTGAATTCCATGGCGACCACGCGCCGGGATTTGCCGGTGAGCTTGGGGGCGGTCCTGGCGGTGCTCGGCGTTTTTCTTCTCGGCATGGCGATCTGGCTGGCAGGGGCGGAGCACGGCGAAAGCATGGTCGAGCCCGGGGCGGAGATTCCCAAGGCCGTGCGGACGCGCGCGTGGGTGGCGATGGGTCTGGCGACGCTGCTGTATTCGGGTGCCTTGGCCGGGGGCAGATATTGGTGGAACGAAGTGGACAAGGATTATCGCAACAACCGTTTGTTCCGTCCGCTCGAGGTGTCCGCCACGGTGCGTGCCGAAGGGCCGCAGCGGATTCTTCGGATGGTCGTGCTTGAACCGGATGACCGTCGCCGCGGCATGGCACCGCTGATGGCGGATCATGGCAAGATCATGCACTTGTTTTTGATCCGTGAACCAGGGTTGGACGCGTTCGCGCACATCCATCCGATTCAACGCGACCGGAAGACCTTTGAAGTTGCGTTGCCGCCGTTGCCGCCGGGCGG
>JAYUBJ010000448.1:0-4738 GCA_043740915.1 Verrucomicrobiota bacterium | reverse complement strand
GCGATGGCGGTGGTGACGACGAGGATTTCCAGCGCGGCCACGCGGCCTTTCTTATCGATGCGCTTGAACAGGTTTTGCGCCACGACGCCCTTGATGGCTTCGGAGAGCGTGGCGCGAATCTTGTTCTGCTGGTCGGCGGGAAACACATCGATGATCCGGTCAATGGTCTTTGCGGCGCTCGAAGTGTGCAGCGTGCCGAAGACCAAGTGGCCCGTGCTAGCCGCCGTGAGCGCCAGTTCAATGGTTTCCAAATCGCGCATTTCGCCGACCATAATGATGTCCGGGTCTTCGCGCAACGCGCCCTTGAGCGCGGAGCTGAACGACTTGGTGTGCATGCCTACCTCGCGGTGGTTGATCAGCGCCGTCTTGCTCACATGCACAAACTCGATGGGATCCTCCACCGTCAGGATGTGATCGGGACGGTTCTTGTTCGCGTAATCAATGATCGCCGCCAGCGTGGTGGACTTGCCGGAACCCGTCGGGCCGGTGACGAGCACCAGGCCCTTGTGCAGCATGGCGAATTTGCGCAGCACCGGCGGCAACGGTGCGTCGAACTTCTCAAAATCCTCGAACGAAAGCACCGTGGACGGGATCTGCCGGAACACGGCGGCCACGCCGTATTTCTGGTTGAAGAAGTTGGCGCGGAAGCGGGAGACGTTCGGGATTTCATAACCGAAGTCCACGTCGCCCGTTTCCTCGTACTGTTTGATTTTGATTTCCGGTGCGATTTCGTAGAGCATCCCCTTGAGCGAGTCGCTTTCCAGGGGCGGATAATCCACCCGGCTGAGTTCGCCGTTGATGCGGAGGATGGGCGGGTTGCCGGACGAGAGGTGCAGGTCCGAGGCTTTCTGCTCGAACATCAAATTGAAGAAGGCGTCGATTTTGGCCATAAATTTTCCTCTATAATTTTCGCTCCACTTCTTAACTGAAGTCCGGGATAACTGCAAGCAATTGAATGCGCTTGCCGAAATAATTCGCGCGGAGGCCGTCCGCGATGGCGCCTTGTCCTTCGCGCGTTTCATGGAGTTGGCCCTGTACCATCCCGTCCATGGCTACTACGAACGCGCCGCGCCTACGGTCGGCCGGGACGGTGATTTTTTCACCAGCGTGAGTGTCGGCGGCCTCTTTGGCGAACTGCTGGCCTTTCAATTCTCCGAGTGGCTGAGGGAACTCGGATCGCGGAAGGCGGAAGGCGGAAGGGCGGACGCGCCGCTCCAGATCGTCGAGGCCGGCGCGCATGATGGCCAACTGGCCGCCGACATTCTGGGCTGGTTGCGCGGGTGGCGACCTGAAATATACGCTGCGGTCGAATACCGTATCATCGAGCCTTCGCCGCGCCGCCGTGTCCGGCAGGAGGAAACCGTGCGTGATTTTGCCGCCCAGGTCCGCTGGATTGCCAGTTTGTCCGAACTGGCCGCCGCGCCGCATTCACCCGGCCTCAATGGCGTACTGTTCGCCAACGAACTGCTCGACGCCTTTCCCATGCACCGCCTCGGTTGGGACAGGACGGCGCACCGGTGGTTCGAGTGGGGCGTCCGCTGCGAAGGAGACGACTTCGTCTGGGAGCGACTGCAGCTTGGTGAGCAGTTTCGAGTTTCGAGTTCGGAGTATCGGGTTGCCTGCGCGGGTCTGGCAAATCTCAACCCTGATCTTCTCGCCGTCTTGCCGGACGGCTTCACCACCGAAATCGCGCCCGCCGCGACGGCTTGGTGGCGGCAGGCGGCCGAATGCTTGCGGCGAGGCCGGCTCCTGACGCTGGATTACGGCTTGGACGCCGAACAATTCTTTACGCCGGGCCGAGCCGGCGGGACCCTGCGCGCCTATCACCGGCATCAGGTAAGCGCCGACTTATTGGTGCATCCCGGCGAGCAGGACCTGACCGCCCAAGTCAACTTCACAGCGCTCGCGGAAGCCGGCGAAGCCGCCGGTTTGCATGCGGACGGGCGGCTTTCCCAAGCTCAATTCCTCACGCGTATCGCGGAAAAAACTTGGGTGCCGCACGCCCATTTTTCCGAATGGACGCCCGCCCGCACCCGGCAGTTCCAAACCCTCACCCATCCGGAACATCTGGGCCGGCCCTTCCAGGTGTTGCTCCAGGTCCGAGGGGACGATGCAGGAGGGGAGCGGTCGATTCCACCGTAGCCGCAACCTTCAGGTTGCGCGGGCGTGGGAACGGCAGGGGCGCGGCCGGAGCGCAGCCTGAAGGCGGGCGGTTACTGGGAGCGGTGGACAAGGATTTGTTTGCGCTCCTTTCGACGCAAATAATCCGTTCCTTTCAAGCGTTCATTGGCTCTCCTTCAGTCGATGAACTTCACCTCGCTGCGATTCAGTTGTTGCTGGGTGGCCAGCCAGGCTTGCTGTGGATGAGTTGCCATGCCTCGCACGAAGGCAAGGCGGCGATTTATCTGGCCAAGATCCGGCTGCCGAAGGCGAAATAATCGGGACCGATTGTCAAATTAGGCGGAGCAACATGACACTTGCGAAATATTTTCGGTTTAATTCACTCAGACTCGCAAGGATTTTTGCGCGGTGCGGCTGGGGGTGGAGCGCAGATTGGCAATCTGCGGTGTCGCGGATCGGCACTCCGCAACGCGTGCGTAACAGCCGAGCGCTGCCGACTGCCAGTCGGCGCTACTCCGTTTGTGGCTCCGCCGCGTTGGGCTCGCTGCGGCCATTAGACTCCTCGGTCGCGTGGTGAAATGTTTTCCACAGTTCAACAAAGCCCGGGCAATGGCCGGTTGACCGTGCCGGCAGTCGGGCCCGCCTGGACATTGACAGCGAGCCGTTCCCGTTATACGTGTGCTACATGCTCACCTGCCCGTCGCCATTCCAAAGCGCCCATTTGAAAGCCACGCGGTTCCGCGGGCGCAACCAAAGCTGGCTGGCCGGCCTCGTATTGACGATGGCTTGTCTCCACGGTTCGCCGGCAACGGGTGCCGG
The DNA here is from genome assembly GCA_043740915.1 of Verrucomicrobiota bacterium. Classification (GTDB taxonomy): domain Bacteria; phylum Verrucomicrobiota; class Verrucomicrobiia; order Limisphaerales; family JAYTXL01; genus JAYTXL01. The sequence continues at coordinate 1,798 of JAYUBJ010000448.1, read as the reverse complement.
GGTTGACTGGCCACGGTGGCGCGGGCCGGACTTGAACGGCATTTCCACCGAGACCGGCTGGACGACGAAGTGGCCGCAGGAAGGCCCGCCGCAACTTTGGAAAACCTCCGTCGGCACCGGGTTCGCCTCCATCACCGTGGCCAGCGGACGCGCTTATACCACCGGCAACAAAAACGACACCGACACTATTTTCTGTTTCGACGCTACCAATGGAAAAGAAATCTGGAGATATTCCTACGCGTGTCCGCTCGGGCCAAAATATTACGAAGGCGGCACCAGTGCGACGCCGACGGTAGCGGACGGTTTCGTTTATCACCTGAGCAAGCAGGGGCAGCTTTTCTGTTTTGCATCGGCAACGGGCAAGATCATCTGGCAAAAAAACCTCGTCGAAGAACTCGGTGTCGCCATCAACGAATGGGGCTTTGCCGGTTCGCCGTTGGTCGAAGGTGACTTGGTGATCCTCAATGTCGGTCCGGCCGGCACGGCGGTGGAAAAGGCCACTGGCAAGGTTGTCTGGACTTCCGGCCAGACGGTCGCCGGCTATTCATCGATGGTGCCCTTCACGGCGGGCGGAGTGCGGTGCCTGGCGTTCATGGCGCAGAAGGCGGTCGTGGTGGTGGAGGCGAAGACCGGCAAGGAACTCGCGCGGCAGGCGTGGGAAACGACGTATGACACCAATTGCGCCGACCCGGTAATAAGTGGCGACCAGTTGTTCATTTCATCGTATGACCGGGGTGGGGCGTTGTTGCGGTTTGCGGAGGGCAAGTTTTCTCCGGGCTGGAAGGATTGGACGATGCACAATCACATCAACGGCTCGGTGCTGCTGCACGGCCATCTGTTCGGGATCAATGGCCAGGCGATGAAGAAAGGCGACTTGCGTTGTGTCGATTTTCAGACCGGTGAAATCAAATGGGTGCAGCCGGGCATTGGCATTGGTTCACTCATGGCGGCGGACGACAAACTAATAATTCTCAGTGAAAAAGGGGAACTCATCATCGCGGAAGCGTCGACCGAAGCCTTCAAGCCGCTGGCGCGGGCGCAGGTGCTCGGCGGCAAATGCTGGACGGTTCCCGTGCTGGCTCAGGGCCGCATTTATGGTCGCAACTCCAGGGGTGATTTGGTTTGTCTGGATGTGCGCGGGACGCGCACAGGTACGCCGAACGCGCGGTAATGTCCAAAATGAACGGAGCGCGGCTGCGCGCGAAGCGTCAGCCGCAGCAGGTTCAAAGCGCTGTGGCTGGTCCCGCTCCGCCCGATTCCAGATCAGGACACCACTCAACGTGCAATATACTTGACTCCCGATTGGGCGTCTCAAAACTGTCGCTCATGCCAGAACCATCCAATGCGGCGTGGCGGTTTGTTTCCTTTGCGGAGACCGACGTGGAACGGCTGCCCGGCAAGACGCACCACTGGTATTGCAAGCCAGGCATGGTGGCGGACACCAACCTGATGTTCGTCCGGGCGCAGCTGCCGCCGGGCGAGGCGCATCCGTTCCATTGCCATCCGAAAATGGAGGAAATTCTCTACATCCTTTCCGGCACGGCGGAACAATGGGTGGAACGCGAGAAGCGGATCATGGGGCCGGGAGATTCGTTTTATTTGCCCGCGGGCGTCATCCATGGCACCTACAACATCGGCGCCGGGGTCCTCGATTTTCTGGCCGTGCTGTCACCCGCGAAGAGTGAGGGGCCGGTGACGGTGGATGTGAGCGGGGAGGCGCCGTGGAAATCGCTGCGTGTCTGAACGGCCCGCCGTCGGCACAGTAAATTGAATTGTCGGCGTGGGAACCGCCGCCCTA
>JAYUBJ010000447.1:0-4746 GCA_043740915.1 Verrucomicrobiota bacterium | reverse complement strand
CACGCACGCACTTGGCCAGCACTACTCTTTGCATGTGTTCAAAGAGCGCTCCGTCACCTGTGATCAACCGCGCCTCAATGAGGGAGGTTTTGGACTGCATGTCGCTGTTGGCCACCCGCACACAGTCGTCCACGGTCCGCACCGAATGGCCCAGCTTGAGCCCGATGTCGAAGAGGGTGTAGATCAGCCCGCCGGGTTGCACCAGCGCTTCGAGGGAGCGATGGGACTTGCCGCGGTTGAGTTGGAGGGTGTCGCCGTCGTGCAGCAACATGATGTCGATGTCGCTGTGCGGATTCAATTCGCCGCGGCCATAGCCGCCGATGGCCACGAGCGCCAGACGCAGCGGGGGTGTTTTGGGAGGCAGCGCGAGGTTGGGTTTGACGGCATCGAGCAGGTGGCGGAGCAGCACATCGAGCACGGCCGCCCGGGCCCGACAGACTTCGCGTCCCCCAGCCCCGGCCCGGTGGAGGATTTTGAGGCGGTGCGTCTCGACCTTGAGAAAGGTTTTGTAACGCGACAATTCCTGCGTCGGCAGCCGGTTCGGCGGCAGCACCAGGCGTTTCGCGGCATTGGCCTCGATTTTTTCCAATAGGGTCGGCATGCGCGCGGCACCATGGCGGGAAACCACGCTTATGGCAAGATGCCAGCCGCAGCGCAACCTTGTGCTGCCGCCGGTTTTTGGTAAGTTGTTTGGGATGTCCGCCTTTGAAGATGCCGATGCTGTCCTGATGCTGCGTGTGAAGCGCGGGGATCGGGCTGCCTTTGAGCTGTTAGTGGAGAAATACCGCCAGCCGGTGATGAATCTGGTCTATCGCACGCTTCCCGACGCCACGGAGGCGGAAGACCTGGCGCAGAACGTGTTCGTGCAAGTCTTCAAATCGGCCCATCGTTACGAGGTGTCCGCCAAATTCTCGACCTGGCTGTTTACCATCGCGCGCAATCTTTGCCTGAACGAAATCCGACGGCGTTCGCGGCATCCGGCGGAATCCTTGGACCAATCCCATCCGGAGAACGAAGACCAGCCGTTGCGGCAGTTTGAGGAGACGCGGAATTTTTCCCCGCCGGACGCGCTGCTGCACGGAGAGCTGGAACAAAAGATCCAGCAGGCGTTGGGCGATTTGCCGGAGAATCAGCGCACCGCCATTCTGCTTCACCGCGAGGAGGAAATGCCCTACGAGGAAATCGCCCGCGTGCTGGGCTGCTCGCTTTCGGCCACCAAATCGCTGATCCATCGCGGACGTGAAACGCTGAAGCGAAAACTGAAGCCTTACCTGCGGACAGGGGTGTGGCGGGGGGGCGCGGATTGAATGAAACTTTACCCGCGCCATGGTTTTTAACTGAAAGGAACAAAATGAACGATCCGGTTTACCTGGAATTCTTGGAAACAGTGACACGGCGCACGCTCACCGTGGAAGAGGAGGCGCGTTTGCAGGCTTTCCTGGCGGGGCGCCCGGAGCTCCAGGCCGCTTGGGAGGAGGAGGCTGGTCTGGGCCGGCTCCTCGATCAGTTGCCCGCCGCGCCCATCAGTTCCAATTTCACCGCCCAAGTCCTGCGGGTGTTGGACGCCGAAGCCAGCTCCCAATCCCGGCCGGCTGCGATCGGCTGGTGGCAACGCCTCGGTTGGCAGGGGTTGACGCCGCGCTTCGCCTTGGCTGGAGTGGTGCTGTGCGCCGGGTTGCTGGGCTATTGTCAGCACCAGGATTCCCACCGCCTCGCGCTGGCAAAAGATATCGCCGGGCTTCCCCGGGTGGCGACCGTGGAGATGTTGAAAGACTTTGATGCCATCAACCGCTTGTGCTTCGAGTCCCAGACGGCGGATTTGGAGCTCCTCGCCGCGCTAAAATGAGCCCTCGACTGCCCATGCGCGCCCTCCCGTTTATCCTCGGTTTGGCCCTGTTCGCCCGGATGGAATGGTGCGCCCTGGCCCAGGCGCCCGGCGAACCCGGCGAGCAGCCGAAGGAGTCAGCCGGTCCGCGGGTGCCCCCCGGAGCCTCGTCCCACCGACACAAGGGGCCGCCGATGGATTATTTCCGCCAATTGCTCGCGTTGAATGGTGCCGAGCGGGAACAGGCGCTCGCGGAAAAGCCGGAGCATATGCGGAAGTTCCTGATGGATCGGCTTAAAGAATATGACGCCCTGACGCCGGAAGAGCGGGAACTCCGCCTCCGGGTGACGCAACTCCGCTGGTATCTTCGGCCGTTGATGGAAGTTTCGGCCACCAACCGCACCGAGCGGCTGGAAAAAATCCCCGAAGCCGACCGAAAATTGGTCGAAGAACGGTTGCAGCTTTGGGACAAGCTCCCGCCGGACTTGCAGAAAGAGGTGTTGGAACACGAAATGATCGTCGGCTATGTCATCCACGAGGAAACCAGCCCGACCGCGACGAAGAAGAGCATTCCCGAGACGGTGCCGCCGGAATGGCGGAAGAAACTGGAGCTGGACCTGGCCAATTGGCACGCCCTGCCGCAGGCGCAGCGGCAACGCATGGTGGAAAACTTTCACCAGTTCTTCGACTTGAGCGAAAAGGAAAAAGCAAAGACGTTGGGCACACTCTCCGAGGCTGAACGCCGGCAAATGGAGCAGACCTTGCAGGAATTTGCGAAGTTGCCGTCGGTGCAGCGGCAGGTGTGCATCGATTCCTTCCGTAAATTTGCCAATATGACGCCCGAGCAGCAGTTGCAATTCTTGAAAAACGCCGAGCGCTGGCAGGCGATGACGCCCAGCGAGCGCGAAACCTGGCGCACCCTGGTCACCAAACTCCCGCCGTTGCCGCCAGGCTTTGGTGTGCCGACGTTGCCGCCGGCGGTTTCGTTCACGAACCGGACCCGGTAGCGACCGGGCACGGCGCCGATTGCGGATCCCCGACCATTCGTCCCTGAATACCGCTTGTCACCCCCTGCCCCGCCCATTAGTTTGCGCACCGCGTGCATAAAATTGCTTTGGAACTCGGCCCGTTGACGATCCACTGGTACGGCGTGCTCGTGGCGGTGGGTTTCATTGCCGGCCTCTGCACGGCGAGCCGGCGGAGCGCCCGCGAAAATATCTCCCCCGAAACCATCATGGATCTCGGCCCGTGGCTCATCGGCGGAGCGATCGTCGGTGCGCGCACCCTCTATGTGGTTTCCTACTGGCGCGAGCATTTCGTAGGCAAACCATTATGGGAGATTTTCATGGTGCAACGCGGCGGGTTGGTCTTTTACGGTGGACTAATCGGCTCTTCGCTGGCCTGCATCCTTTATGCGCGAATCAAAAAACTTCCGCTGTGGAAGCTGGCCGACATCCTCGCTCCCAGCATTGCGCTGGGACACGCGTTTGGCCGCCTGGGTTGCCTGATGAACGGCTGTTGTTTTGGCCGCGCGTGCGACCTCCCCTGGGCGATCCACTTTCCTCCAACACATGAAACCGCGGGAGCCGGAGTACACCCGACGCAAATCTATGAATCGCTGCTCAACTTCTCCCTCTTTTTCGCGCTGGTCTGGTTTCATCGGCGGAAGAAATTCGACGGACAGGTCTTCGCCGCCTATCTGATCGGCTACGCCCTGCTGCGTGCGTTCGTGGAATCCTTCCGCGGCGATTATCCCGTGCATTATCTCAATGGCTGGGCCACGCCAGCGCAATTGATCAGCGCCGGAATTCTGCTGACCGGTTTCTTCCTGATGTGGAAACTCGCGGGTCTGAAGCCCAAGGCGCCAACTCCGAAACCCTGACCCATGCTCCGCTTCGCTAAATCTTCGCCGGTCCATCCGGCCTGACTCGAATGGCCGCGCGCACGGAAATCCTGACCATCGAACATTCGCTGCCCGGTTCGCGGATCGACAAATATCTCTGCGCGCATTTCCCTGCGGTTTCGCGCGGCACCATTCAAAGGCTCCTCGAGCAAGGGGACATCCGCGTCAATGGCGAACGGGTCAAGCCGACGCATCACCCGCGCGCGGGCGAGCGGATCGAGGTCCACTGGCCGGAACCGAAGACCGCCGAGGCTCGGCCGCAGGCGATGCCACTGGACATTTTGTTCGAGGACGAATCCCTGCTGGTCCTGAACAAACCGCCCGGCCTCGTGGTGCATCCCTCGGCGGGCCACGAGGAAAACACGCTCGTCAACGCGCTGCTGCATCATTGCGCCGGGCAACTCAGCGGCATCGGCGGCGTGGCGCGGCCCGGGATCGTTCATCGGCTCGATCAGGACACCAGCGGCTGCCTGGTGGTGGCGAAAAATGATGCGACGCATCTGGCGCTGGCGGAACAATTCGCGGGCCGGACGGTGGAAAAGGTTTACCACGCGATTCTCTGCGGCGAACTCCCGAAACTCACCGGTGATATTCGCGCCAACATTGCGCGTCACCCCAGCCATCGCAAGCGCATGGCAGTGACGGATGGGCAGGGGCGTGAGGCGTGGACTGGTTACCGGGTCCTCGAGCGGTTGCGTGCCGCCACCTTGGTCGAGGCGTTGCTGCACACCGGGCGCACGCACCAAATCCGGGTGCACTTCCAGCACCTTGGCTTTCCCGTGATGGGGGATGCGACCTATGGAAACCGCCAAAACCAGCGGCTCACGGAACTAACCGGGTACGCGGCGCCGCGCCAGATGTTGCACGCTTACGAACTGAGCTTCACTCATCCGGGCGGGGGGCGCGAAAGGTCTGCTTCTTGCCCGTGCGCGGATGAGTGAAGCTCAGTTCGTAAGCGTGCAACATCTGGCGCGGCGCCGCGTACCCGGTTAGTTCCGTGAGCCGCTGGTTTTGGCGG
>JAYUBJ010000446.1:0-4751 GCA_043740915.1 Verrucomicrobiota bacterium | reverse complement strand
GAAGCAAGCCGACACCGCCCCGCTCACCATTCTCGGTGATCTGGTGCACAACGAAACCGTCCTCGCCACGTTGCGCGCGCGCGGCATTCGCATCGAACGCGATGCGGCCAGCGTCGCCACCCAAACCGTGATGGTGACGGCGCACGGCGCTTCCGAGCGTGCCCTGAATGACGTGCGCGCCCGCGGCCTGTCCGTGCTGGAAGCGACATGTCCGCTCGTCCACTTCGCCCACCACACCGTGGCAAAACTGGTGCGCGCGGGCTTCCACCCAGTCATCATCGGTCAGTGCGGACATGTCGAGGTGCGCGGTCTGACGGAGGATCTGACGGAATGCGACGTGGTCCTTTCTGAAACCGATGTGTTCAACTTGCGCGAACGCCCCCGGTTCGGCGTCGCCGCGCAAACCACCCAGCCCATCGAAAAAGTGCGGCGCCTCGTGCAATTGATCCGTGAACGTTTTCCGCGCTCGGAAGTGCGCTTCCTCGACACCGTATGCCAGCCGACCAAGCAGCGCCAGCACGCTGCGGTGGAATTGGCGCGGCAATCGGATGTCGTCATTGTGATCGGCGGCGCGCACAGCAACAACACCCGCGAGTTGGTGGCCACCTGCCGCGAGCACTGCGCCCAAGTGCATCACATCCAGACGGCGGCGGAATTACAGCGCGAGTGGTTTTCCGAAGCGGAGACCGTCGGCATCACGGCGGGAACCTCCACCCCGGACGAGGTGATCGACGAGGTGGAACGAACGCTGGCTCATTTTTGCCGCATCCAACAAGCCGCCTGAACCTACGCAGGAACCCATGAATGCAACTCCCGAATTAGCCGACCCGCCGCAACAAAACACCGCCGAGACACAACGAATCGAGGGCGCTACACCGAGAACGTCCCGATCCGTCGTGTCTTGTGAAATTGCTCCAACAGAGTTCCACACTCCTAACCTGTTGACGTCCTGCGGGTCGCCGACCCGCGCGTCAGAGCGCGCCTCGGTGCGGCGCAGCAACGCGGCAACCGCCCGTGATTTGGAAATGACTTTTGGCAAGCAGTCTGGTTGGACACCACTCCTGGTCGTGGTCTTTTACGCGCTCGCCATGGGATGGGTGGAATCCGCAGTGGTCTTCTATATGCGCACGATGATCAACCGTCTCGTGCCGTATCAGCCGAATCCACTGCCCTTCGCGAGCGGCTTCGGATTCGCGGAAGTCATCCGCGAAGCCGCCACGATGATCATGCTGCTCACCGTCGGCTGGCTCGCGGGACGCACCTGGCGCAGCCGGCTCGGTTTCACGCTGCTCGCGTTCGGCGTGTGGGACATTGCGTATTACGTCTGGCTCATGCCGCTGACAGGATGGCCGCGCTCGCTCGGTGATTGGGATATTCTCTTCCTCATTCCGCTGCCGTGGTGGGGACCGGTGTGGGCGCCGGTATCCATTGCGGCGCTGATGATCGTCTTCGGCGTTACCGTGGTCCGGCACGATTCGATTGAGCACCCGCTCTGGCCAGGCCGGATCACCACCTTGATCGGATTACTCGGCGCGTTCCTCGCGCTGGACGTTTTCATGGCCGACGCGCTGCAGGCCGTCGCTGCCGGTGGCGGAGTGTTGGAAATGCGCGACCTGTTGCCGACGTGGTTTAACTGGCCGCTCTTCCTCATCGCGCTCTTCCTCATCGCCGCACCGGTGGCTGAGGTAATTTCGCGTGCGCGACAATTAAACGGCCGGCGCACGCCCGCAAACCCAAGCCGCACCCAAGACTCCCAGTGAGCACCACCACGTCTCCTTCCAGTGCGGCTCCTCCCCGCTTCGGTGACTTCCTGCGCGGCGATGCGACGGCGATGAAGTCATGGCTGGCGCACTTCGACACCCGGCGGCTGGTGGTTTGCCTTGGGGTGATTGTGCTGGGTGCGGGAGTATTTGGTGCGGCCGTGGGCATCTGGCATTCGCCGATGCAGGCGTTTTATACCGCGGTTAAACTGCCGCTCATCATCCTGCTTACCACCCTGGGCAACGCGCTGCTCAATGCCATGCTCGCACCGCTGCTCGGTCTTAACCTCCGTTTCCGCCAGTCACTGCTCGCCATCCTGATGAGCTTCGCCATTGCGGCTCTTATCCTTGGCTCGCTGAGTCCGGTGATGCTCTTCGTGGTGTGGAATGCGCCGCCGCTCGACTCCATCGCGCCGCGCGGGTCATTAGGCTACGAGTTGGTGCTGCTCGCCAACGTCGCAGCCGTCGCCTTCGCCGGCGTGATCGCCAATGTGCGGCTCATTCAGTCGCTCAAACGCTTCAGCGGGGCAATCGTCGCGCGGCGCGTGCTCCTGGCGTGGCTGGCGGGCAACCTGTTCCTCGGCGCGCAGCTCGCGTGGAACCTTCGCCCCTTCATCGGCGCGCCCGGATTGCCGGTCGAATTCTTCCGCCCGAATGCGTTCACCGGAAATTTTTTTGAGAGCGTGCTGTACAGCTTCAAGCGTTTTCTTCACTGACACCCCAAACCCACCACCACTATGGACACACCAATACCCCCAGTCATCCAGGCTCCTCCCGCTCTCGACTTCTCCGACGCTCCGCCCGGTGCGGATCCCTCCGAGCAGACCCCCATTCACGGCTTCGTTGCCGCCGTCGAAGCCGTGTTGCGCGAGCCGCGGCGGGTGATGTTTCAGCTTCGCCAGCCCGGCGCGGGCGCAGTCATCACGGCGTTGCTGTCCATTGCCGTCGTGAGCGCGGCCATCTACGGGTTCGTCGTCGGAACTTTCAGCGGTGGGACGCAGCTCTGGGCCGTGCCGGTGAAGATTGCGGCAGGCCTGCTCGCCTCGGCGTTCATCTGCCTGCCGAGCCTGTTCATCTTCGCCACGCTGGGCGGCTCGACCGCGCGGTTGGCGGAGGTCTTCGGCATCCTGGCGGGCAAACTTGCACTGACGACCATCCTGCTCATCGGCTTCGCGCCGGTGGCCTGGGTGTTTTCGCAAAGCACCGGGTCGCTGGCATGGATGGGGGCGCTGCACCTCGCATTCTGGGCCATCGCCGCATACTTCGGCGCGCGATTCCTGAGCGCGGCGTTCGCGCCCCTGGTGAAATCGCGGGCGGGCATCCGCGTTTGGACGGTGATTTACCTCCTCGTCGCGCTGCAGATGACCACGGCGCTGCGACCCATCATCGGCACGGCCGAGACGCTCCTGCCAACGGAGAAAAAGTTTTTCCTCGCGCACTGGAGTGACGTGATGGCTGAATCAGCGAAGAGGAAACCCACCTCGCGCAGTGAGTGAACGTTTGGGTAATGCCGCGCCAACATGATTCACCGGCAAACCCAACTCCTCCGTCGCCTCCGCTGGCTCACTGGTTTCTTTATCGTGGGATTAATCGCCAGCGGGCTGACGGCAATTCCACTGGAAACGGAATTAGATTTTCTCGCGCGCCTCTTTGGCGTCGCCCACGGCGAAACACCCGCAAATGTCGTCGCGGAATGGCTGGGGCGCGTTCGCATCGCGCTGCACGATGTTAACACCAACCATCCATTCCTGGCTTACGGCCCCGATTGGCTGGCGTTCGGACACGTCGTGATCGCGATTGCGTTCATCGGCGCGTGGCGCGATCCGGTGAAGAATATCTGGCTGTTCGAATTCGGGCTGATCGCGTGCGCGCTCCTCGTGCCGTGGGCCTTTGTGTTCGGCGCCCTCCGTGGAATTCCCATCTGGTGGCGGCTCATCGACTGTTCCTTCGGCGTGCTCGGTTTCATTCCGCTGTGGTATGGCCGACGGCTTGCGCGTGAACTTGCGCGCATTTCAGTGGGCAATTGACGCGCCGCTTCGGCAATGGACCGCGAGTTGTCGCAACTCGCAGCGCGTGCGAAGGCCAAGGGCGCGCTGGGTAACTTCCGCACGACCACCTGCCAGTTCGTAGCCGCTGCGGTTTGGGACAAACCTCGGTCCTCAGAAGCGGAGCGCCGGCGCTCCACCGTCGGTTGCGCTTTGACTTGGCAGGAAGCACCGGTTGCGCTAGTTCTCAGGCGCGTGAAAATCGAAATCCAGGGAGTGTCCAAGTCCTACGGCAAGTTGCACGCGCTCGACCACGTGCAAATGGAAATCGCCCCGGGCCAGATCGTGGCGGTGCTCGGCCAGAACGGCGCGGGCAAAACCACCCTGCTGCGCACGCTGGCCGGACTCGTGGCCCCGGACCGGGGACAACTCCTGTTCGACGATCAACCCTACCGCCGCGACCGGGTTGACCTGCGCCGCCAGATATTTTTCCTGCCGGATTTCCCGTTCACCTTCATGGACATGACGATCATCCGCCACATCGGCATGAATTTGAGCGTCTATGAAGCCGCCGCGCCGGGCGTCGAGGAACGGGTGCTGGAAATTCTTAGGGACTTCGACCTACTGCCGCTCGCGGAAACCCAACTCGCCTTTTTGTCGCGCGGCCAGTTGTATAAGGCCGCCTTGGCCGCGTTGCTGGCGGTGGATCCCGCCGTCTGGCTGCTCGATGAACCGTTCGCCTCCGGCATGGATCCGCATGGTTTCAATTCGTTCAAGAAACATGCCCGCGCCGCCGCCCAACGCGGCCGGACGATCCTCTATTCCACGCAAATCCTGGACGTCGCCGAGCGCTTTTCCGACCGCGTCTGCGTCGTGCATCAGGGGGAAATCCGCGCCTTCGACAGTGTGGCGAATCTGCGCGCCAAATCGGGCGGCACGGGCGAAGTATTGGAGGGCATCTTTCAACAACTGCGCGAGGAGCGACCTTCGTGAAACTGAAATCGCC
>JAYUBJ010000445.1:0-4761 GCA_043740915.1 Verrucomicrobiota bacterium | reverse complement strand
TCTGCTTCGGCAGTTCAGTCACGTGCGCCACGTCGCACTTGATGCCCTTCGCGTCAACCAGCTTGTGCACCGCCTCGAAATGCGCCGGACCCGTGATGATCTCATAGCCTTCCGGTCCAGCCTTGAAATCCTCCGCGCCCGCCTCCAGCGCCAGTTCCATCAACTGGTCTTCGTTGGCCGCCTCGCGCGCGACGAGGATCTGCCCCTTATGATGGAACAATCGCGAGACGGAACCGGCGGTCGCGAGGTTCCCGCCGTTCTTCGTCACCACGCTCCGAATCTCCGCCGCCGCGCGGTTGCGGTTGTCGGTGCTCAACTCGACCAGCAGCGCCACCCCGTGCGGCGCGTAAATCTCATAGGTGAGATCCTCGAAACTGGTGCCTGCACCACCGCCGGTGCCTTTCTTGACCGCGCGATCGATGTTGTCGGTCGGCATGTTGGCCGCGCGGCACTTGAGCAGAACCATGCGCAGGCGCGGATTCATCACCGGGTCGCCCCCGGCCAGCTGGGTGGCGATGGTGATCTCCTTGCCCAGCTTCGCAAAAATCTTGCTGCGCTTGGCATCGATGCCGCCCTTGAAGTGCTTGACCTTCGCCCATCTGCTGTGTCCGGCCATAAATGAATTTCCAATCCCAAACCAGAATCTCAAAGCGGCGGCGGCTGGGGCCGGCTATCGGCCGGTTCGACCCGCACCGCCGTGCCGTAGCAGAGGACTTCCGTGATGCCCGGGGCGATCTCCGTGGCGTCGTAACGCACGCCGATCACCGCGTTGGCACCCAGTTCGGCGGCGTGCGCGAGCATCTGCCGGAAAGTGTCCTCCCGCGCCTGCTCGCACAGGCTCGTGTACAGCGTGATGTTGCCGCCGAAGATACTCTGAATGCTCGCCCCCAAATTCCCGACAATGGAGCGCGAGCGCACGATGATCCCGCGCACCACGCCGAACGACTGCACCACGCGGAAGCCGGGCAGTTCAAAGGCCGTGGTGGTCAGCGGATGGGTATGCGTGAGCGCCGTCGACATTCTGCCTCGGATTGAACACAACTGGCCGGGGAAGAAGAAGCTAAATTTTCAAACCAGAAACCACGGATAAAATCGGGCCCCGCTCACTTCAGCGTCAAAAAGTTTCTCATGATCGTCCGCCCGCTCTCGGTCAGGATGCTCTCCGGATGAAACTGCACGCCGTGGATCGGATATTCCTTGTGCCGGATGCCCATGATCTCGCCCTCGTCGGTTTCGGCCGTGACCTCGAGAAAACTGGGCAGCGTGTCGCGCTGGATCACCAGCGAGTGATAACGCGTCGCCGCAAAGGGATTGGGCATCCCGGCGAACAGATCCTTGCCATTGTGCTTAATCGGCGACGTCTTGCCGTGCATCATGCGGTAGTTCACCACCACGTTGGCGCCGAACGTGTGGCCAATGCACTGATGCCCCAGGCAAACGCCAAACAGCGGAATGGTTTTCCCGAACTCGCGGATGATATCATTGGACAAACCGGATTCGCGTGGCGAACACGGGCCGGGTGAAACGAGGATGCGGTCGGGCTTCAACGCGCGGATCTGGTCGAGCGAAATCTGGTCGTTGCGATGCACCTGCAAGTCCACCCCCATCTCGCCCAAATATTGGACGAGGTTGTAGGTGAACGAATCGTAGTTGTCGATGACCAGAACCATGCGCCGGAAGCTACCGCACGGATTTGAATTAGGAAATCAGGAAATCTGCACAGCAGGTCTGAGCTGAAATCGCAATTCCCTGCGTTGCGCTCAGAATTAACTTTTCATTTTCAGGCATTTCCTTTTGCATGGCGCCGCATGTCGGTAATTCTTAAAGCATTACGCGAGCATCCCGTACGGCACTTCGCCCCGGGTGATACCATTCTCGCGCAGGGTGATCGCACCGGTCTCCTCTACATCCTCATCGAAGGTGGGGTGGAAGTGGTCAAAGACGGCGTGACGGTCGCCACCACGTCTGAGCCGGGCGCGGTCTTTGGCGACCTGGCCGCGTTGCTCAGCGTCCCGCACACGGCCGCCGTCCGGGCGGTGCGGTCGTCCAGCTTCCATGTGGTGACGGATCCTCGGGCGTTCTTGGAACAAAGCCCCCCCCGTATGCCTGTTCCTGTGTGAGTTGCTGGCGCGCCGGCTCGATGCCGTGAACAAATACCTGGTGGACGTGAAGCAGCAGTATGCCGGAAACGATCACCTCGGCATGGTCGATGGGGTGCTCGACACCTTGATGCATCGCCATCCGCGCGCGCGTGTTGCGCCCCGCGAATCAACAATCCGCGGTTCGGAGATCCCGGAGTGATTGGCCCTCCTGCGAGTTCCACTCCGCCGTCATCGCTTCGAGATCGAGCCGGATCGTGGTCGGCTGCGGACCAATTTGTCGTCCAGGATTAAACACCCACGTTTTTCCGATGCGGTCGACCCACGAACCGTCACCATAGAACGGGGAATTATGGATGTGCCCGCTCAGCACCATGTCCGGCTGAAAGCGCTCGATCCATCCCCGGAGGTATTCATCACCCACGAATTTGCGCCCCGACCAACTCGTCCGGGAGCCCTCGGGCGGTGCGTGATGGATCCAGATCCAGCGCCCCCGACGTTGGGCCGCCTCGCGCTCCAACTGCGCCGCCAGCTCGCCGCGGGAAACCTGCCCATCCCACCAGGGGCACACCGTGATCCGGGTGTCGCCCAAATCGAAACTGTCGCCATCCACATGAAAACCCTCCGCCCGCGCGGCTAGCAGCCAGCCCGCCACCGACTCATCCGCCCCGTTCCGGCTGTCGCCGTCGTGGTTTCCCGAGCTGACCACGAGCCGCGCCTTTTGCCGCAGCAGGCCAAAATACTTTTCCACAATCGCGATCTGGATGTCCGCATCCAGGGCAGAACCCAGATCCAACAGATCGCCTCCGATCACCGCCACGTCGTAATCGCCCGCGTGGGCGAGCAGCCAGTCGAACTGTTTGAGCGAGTAGTGCAGATCCGCGACGAAGAGCAGGCGCATATAAAATTTTCCCGGCGCACTCTGTCCGGACGGTGAAAAACCGCGAGCAAAAAAGAAATTTTATCCTTCCAGGCCTAGCTTATTCGAGCGCATTCAAAGCGACCGCATCCCCGCCTTCATAGCTTGTGCCTTTCGGGGTGCAGTTGCGCACGAAATGCTTCACGTCCAAAGTGGAGCGTCTCTGTGTGTGGGCGTTGAAAGCGGTGGGTCACCCTAAAACGAAATGCTCCACGTTGGGTATATGCCTCGCGCCTTCGCAAAGATTTCGTTTAATTGCAGTTCCATATGTGCTCCCGTAACCGTGTTCACAAAGATAAAACGGAATTGGACTTTAAGGCTTTGAGCAACCAGAACCTCAGCAGCCGTCAAACCAAAGAAATGGCCCCGAAAGTCAGCTGCAACATCCTTCTTGGTGGACTTGATCTCGCACACCAGGATTTTGCTCAAATTCGCCTCGACCTCCATTGGTGAGTCCAAATCTATTGGTTGCGACAGGCGGAGCACATCGAAAGCTTTGCCATAAACGATCATGTCCCGCTTGGCGAAGGCGACCACGAGATTCTTTTTCTGCTTCGCTGTCGGGATTAAATATCCCAGTCCTTTCGCGACCAAGAGTTGTGCCGCCTTCCCCGCAGTGGCGCTCCCAGAGTCCGAGTTTGTCATGCCTCTCTGCCTTTGCTTTGCCGAAGCAGTCTTGATTCAAACTGTTTTACAAACGAGGGAAGAGTCGCGCCCAACGCTTCGCAGACCGCCCGAACTTCAACTACATCAAGCCGCCGTTCACCCGTTTCGTATTTGCTGACAAAACTTTGCGGCATCGCCAGAGATTCAGACAATTCAACTTGGGTCAGCCCCTTCTGGGTTCTGAGTTCTCTCAGGAGATCCCTGAAAACGGCATATTCTGCTGTAAAACTGGACTTTCGCACTTGCCAATAATGCCTGCGAGTGTAGCATATCCCAAATCAGGATATGACTACCAAGCCCGAGCGCGGCCGTGATTCTGCCACCATCTTAGAATCCTCGTCGGGAGGCGTCGAAAGGTTGGGTAGTGTGCTGGGAATTCCGCGCAGGAATCTTGAAGCCCAACGGTGGCGCTTCCCGGATGGTTCTGTGTTTTACCATCCCCGATACCGCTGGTGCCTATTAGTGAAGGCGGTCATCGAACACTTTTGCCCGGCCTTCGCGCCCGGTGGTGTGGTCCTCCATATTGGCGACACGGAAAACAAATTCGTCCACCTGGAGTCGGCGAGTTTGGCTGCGCTTGGAGTTAGCTTGGATTCCGCCGCCAAGATTCCCGATGTCATCGTCCATCACCCAGCCAAGAACTGGTTGCTACTCATCGAAGCCGTCATCACCTCAGGGCCGGTGGATGGCAAGCGGCGCAAGGAACTCAAGGACCTGTTCACCGGCTGCACAGCGGGTCTGATTTTCGTCACGGCCTTCGAGACCCGCCGTACCATGCAGTCATTCGTTTCGCAGATTGCCTGGGAATCCGAGGTATGGATTGCCGAAGACCCCGATCACATGATCCACTTCAACGGCGAACGATTTCTCGGGCCGAATCCTGACGTGATGCCACGGAGGTCGCCTCTCTCTGCGCCCAAATGATCGCCAACCTCCACCAATCCCGCACCCTCGCCAGCCTGCGCGACCCGCTTCTGCCGAAGGTGCTAGGCAGGGAACTGAGTGCCGTGAAATTGGATGCGAACACGAAGGCCGCCTTATGATCGACCCGATGGTGTCATTGGCCTTTGCAGTTTA
>JAYUBJ010000444.1:0-4767 GCA_043740915.1 Verrucomicrobiota bacterium | reverse complement strand
TTTTCCGCGTGGACACAACCAAAAAATTCCTGCACACGGCGTGGCAGCCACTGACCTTTGGCGGCGTGGCCAGCTTTGCCCATGCCCGTCCCCGACGCCTCCTGGCGGTGGAGTTGGTCGTGGCCTCCCTGGTGGCGGCGAGCGTGGTCTGGTGTTTAAGCCAGACCTGGTTCGCCGACGTGCGGGTCGCTATTACGCGCCTGCCGGATCAAGCTGCCGTCCGCGCGGGCCAACTCGAATGGCCGGACGATGAACCGGTGCGACTGGTGGCCAGTACGTTCCTGTCGATCCTCGTCGATCCGGACAACCAGAGCGACGTGAACCTGACCTCCGACCTGCAAGTGGAACTGGGCCGTGGGGATTGGAAAATCCGTTCCCTGCTCGGCTACGTGCCGCTGCGTTACCCGGCAAGTTGGAGCGTTTCGCTGAATCGCGCCGCCGTGGAACCATGGTGGGGCGCCTGGCAATGGGTGATCCTCGCGGGCGTCGTCGTCGCGGTGGTGGCGGGGTTGTTATTCCTCTGGGCGGTTCTGGCCGCAGTGTATCTCGCGCCCGTCCGACTGGCGGTATTTTTTCTCGATCGCGACGTCAGCCGGGCGGGATGTTGGCGGCTGGCCTCGGCGGCGTTGATGCCGGGCGCGGTGGTGATGAGCGGCGCGATTTTCCTCTATGGCATGCAACGGCTGCCGCTGGTGGGCCTGTTGCTCGCGGTGGTTTTGCATTTGCTGGTGGGCTGGGTTTATCTGCTGATCGCCCCGTTTAAATTGTCGAAGAAAGCCGCCGCGCTCGCCGCCGAAAAACCCAACCCCTTTGCGCCGCCGCCGTAGCCGCCTTCCGGTTGCCGCCCCGCTGTAGCCGAAACCTTCAGGTTGCGTTCCCCGTAACCGAAACGTAGCGCGACCATCCTGGTTGCTCCGGTGACTCACTCATTCTGAAAATTATGCCACTCCCTCCTCACTTCGCGGTCACGCTTGTCGCCATGTCCCTCGCCGGTTGCGTGCCCGCGCGGGAGTGTGAATGGGCGTTGTGGAAGTGTTCACGCCGCGGCGCAACCTGAAGGTTGCGGCTACGAATGGGGGAACGCGATATTGTTGATTGTGGAAATGGCTTTGAAGAAGTTCCGCCCTGAAATAGTCTGCTGTTTTCACAAATGTCGATGGCGCGAAACAAACTCGATCCCCAAAGCAGCGGCGGCGAGCCGATGGGGAGCACAGGCTACCAGCCTGTGCCGATCGGCGACTCGCCGCTCGGAACGGAGACAGCGCACTCACTTTCCCGGACGCCTGTTTCCACGGACGACGTTTCCTCCCGTTCCGCCGGGCCAGTGGCCCGGCGGAACAGGCAGGTTGCCTGGGCCACCCATTCCAATTTCGGAATTCCGGATGAATCAGCACGACCAACGCAGTTCCTACGTTACATCCTGGCCGTCGCGTCCGCCCTCGGATTCGTCAATTTCGTCGCGGCGGCAACCGTGGACACAAGCCAATTGCCGCCGGCCGCCACGCGCCGCGTCGATTTTGTCCGCGACATTCATCCGATCCTGGCCCACGCGTGTTATTCCTGCCACGGTGCCGACAAACAAAAAGGCGAACTGCGGCTCGACTCGAAAACAGCGGCGTTGAAGGGCGGCGAATCCGGACGGGCGATCGTGCCGGGCAAAAGCGCCGACAGCCCGCTCATCCACAACGTCGCCGGTTTGAACCCGGACCAAGTGATGCCCCCCCGCACGAGCGGGGGCGAGCGCCTGACCGCCGAACAGATCGGGCTGCTGCGGGCGTGGATCGACCAGGGCGCGGACTGGCCGACTGGCTTGGAAACCGCCCAGACGAAAGCGGGCACGAGCGCCTGGGCCTTTCATCCGCCTGTCAGACCCACGCCGCCGAAGGTGAAAAAATCTGGCTGGGTGCGGAATCCCATCGACGCTTTCATCCTGGCAAAACTCGAAGCCAGAAAACTTTCTCCCGCGCCGCCGGCGGACAAACAAACCCTTGTCCGTCGCGCCACGTTTGACTTGACCGG
The DNA here is from genome assembly GCA_043740915.1 of Verrucomicrobiota bacterium. Taxonomy (GTDB): domain Bacteria; phylum Verrucomicrobiota; class Verrucomicrobiia; order Limisphaerales; family JAYTXL01; genus JAYTXL01. The sequence goes on along the minus strand of JAYUBJ010000444.1, from coordinate 2,748 downwards.
CCTGCCGCCGACACCGGCGGAAGTGGATGATTTCCTCGCGGACAACTCGGCGGATGCCTTCGCCAAAGTCGTGGAGCGGCTGCTCGCCTCGCCGCAGTACGGTGAACGCTGGGGCCGGCACTGGTTGGACGTCGTGCGTTACACGGATTCGTGGGACGCCCGCGGGCTCGGCGGCGCGGGTGACATCGCCGACGCCTGGCGCTACCGCGACTGGGTGGTGGCGGCCTTCAATCGCGATCTGCCTTTCCGCGAATTTATCCTGAACCAAATTGCCGGCGACCTGCTGCCCGCCGAAAAGCCCGGCGATTTGAATATTCCCGGAACCGTCGCCACCGGATTTCTCGCCATCGGCAACTGGGGCAACGGCGACGCCGACAAGGAAAAGATAATCACGGACATCGCCGACGACCAGGTGGATGTCATTAGCCGCGGGTTCCTCGGCTTGACGGTGGCGTGCGCCCGTTGTCACGACCACAAGTTTGACCCGATCACCACGAAGGATTACTACGGACTGGCCGGGATTTTTTTCAGCACGCACATTCTGCCGGCGATGGCGGCCAAAGGCGCCGGCGAAAGCCCGTTGCGGATTCCCCTGGTCTCGAAAGCAGAATTGGAAAAGCGCGATCGTTACACCGCACGCGTCGCCGAACTCGAAAAACAATTCAAAGCCGCGCGCGACGAACATTACCAGGCATTCGCCAAATCACAATTGTCGCAATCCTCGCGCTATATGGTGGCAGCGTGGGCATACGAGAATCGGCCTGCGGATCAGGCCGGTCTTTCGCTCGCGGATTTTGCCATGCCGCGCGGTCTCATGGAATTTGCCCTGCGCCGCTGGGCGGAATTCCTCGGCCTGTCGAATGATTACCGGCTCATGACGGCCAAACTCACCGACCTGCTCGGGAACCCTGGCGTGCATGGCTGGCGCGGCGAGGGCGACACGCCCAACCTGCTGGCCAACACCAACGAAAAGGAGTTGGCCATCCTCACTTTCAAACTTCCCCCAAAATCGGTTTCCGTTCATCCCGGTCCCACTGCCGGGGTGGCCGTCGGTTGGAAAAGCCCGTTCACCGGCACGGTGAAAATTACCGGGCGGGTGGCGGACGGCGATCCGGCGTGTGGGGATGGCATCGCCTGGATCCTCGATCATCGCCGACCCGGCGGCACGCGCGAACTGGCCTCGGGTGAAATTCCAAACGGCGGCGCACAGGATTTTGCGAAAGGCCGGACGCCGGAAAAAATGCAGGCGGTCGAAGTGAAAGCGGGCGAATTGATCCAACTCCTGGTGCTGCCCAAGGGCGGACATGCCTGTGACACGACGACCATTGAACTGGTCATCGCTCCAACCGACGGTGCGCAGGTCTGGAATCTCACGCACGACATCCTTCCCGACCCTCACCAGGGCAATCCGCACAGCGACCGTCAAGGCCACGCCGGCGTCTGGCATTTTTACGACATGGCCAACAGCAACCGCGCGGCCACGCCGTCGGCGGGCGGCCCGGATTTGACCGCGTGGCAGCACGCCCTCGCCGCGGGCGACCGGGGCGGCATTGAGCAGGCGGCCCAGGAGTTCCAGAAAACCTTTGAACGGGTGGACGCCACAAGCCCGTTCTGGATCAGCAACCGCGCGGATGAAAAGTTGCTGCCGCCCTCCGCCGGAGCCGCGCTGGCCAAGATTGCAGATGAATTGGCGATGTTGAAAAAAAATCCGCCGCCGCCGTTCAACGATTTCGCCGACGGTGCGCAGGAAGGCGGGGTGCCCGGCAGCGCTCACGCGGGCGTGCATGATGTGGCGGTGCATGTTCGCGGGCACTACGACCGATTGGGTGAGATGGTGCCGCGCCATTTCCCCGTGGTGTTGGCGGGCGAAAGCCAGAAGCCGATCACCGAAGGCAGCGGGCGGTTGCAACTCGCGCAGTGGCTTGCCAGCCCGGAGAATCCGCTCACCGCGCGCGTCATGGTCAATCGCATCTGGCAGCATCACTTCGGCGAGGGCATCGTCCGCACTCCGAACAACTACGGGAAACTTGGCACGCCGCCGACGCATCCCGAGCTGCTCGATTATCTGGCGCAGTGGTTTGTTGAAAACGGCGGCTCGATGAAATCCCTGCACCGCGCCATCCTGCTTTCGTCCACGTACCAGCAATCCAGCCGGGCCACGCCCGCGACGCAGCAGGTCGATCCCGATAATAAATTATTCGGCCGCATGAACCGGCAGCGGCTCGAGGCGGAGGCGTTGCGCGACACGCTGCTGTCGGTCGCCGGCACTTTGGACCGCACGTTGAGCGGCCCGTCGATCAATGATTTGAACAATCGCCGCCGCACGGTGTACCTCATGACCATCCGCTCCGACCGGAGCAATTACCGGGCGTTGTTTGATGCCGCCGATCCCAATGCGATCGTGGAGAAGCGGATTGATTCCACCGTCGCGCCGCAGGCGTTGTTCATGCTCAACCATCCGTTCGCGTTGGCGCAGACCAAGGCGCTGGCCCGGCGCGTCACCACGGCGGCGCCCGCGAATGATCCCGGGAGAATCAACTGGCTTTACCGGCAGCTTTACGGACGCTCACCGAACGCGCCGGAAACGAATCTCGGTCTGAAGGCACTGGAGCTGGCGCGCGCGCAAAGCCCGGCGACGAAAGAAACCACGGCCAACGAACTGGCCTGGGAGCAATATTGCCAATTGCTGCTCTGCGCGAATGAATTTATGTATGTGGATTAAGCAATGCTGCCGTAGGACAGGCGTCG
>JAYUBJ010000443.1:0-4791 GCA_043740915.1 Verrucomicrobiota bacterium | reverse complement strand
CCCAATCCGAAGAGTTGCAGCGGTGCAAGCAGCACCAGTATAGCGCCGAACAAAGTGGATGATTTCATTTCAAGTCCAGTCCCGGAATGACAGCCCGTCCGTTTTCGGGAAAATGGTCGCGCCCAAGAACTAATTAATTCCCCTGCCCATGGCAACTCCATTCTCTAGGCCGTCGCACCCAGTTCATTCATTTCACGCGAACCGCCCCCGTCCAACGGCAGCGAGATGCGGACGACGCTGGGTTCCTCGGACCGGGCGGCTATGATTTCAAGTTTGCCCTGATGCGACTCGATGATTTTTCGGGTGACGGTCAGCCCCAAACCGAGCCCGACGGTGCGATTCGAGTAAAACGGTTCGGTTGCTCGCAGGGCGGTCTCCGCCGAAAACCCGGTGCCGGTATCGCGCACCTCGAGGCTGAGCCAGCGAACCCCGCTGCGATCTGTCACGGCGAGGGACCGCACCTCGACCAGCGCCTCGGGCGGGGCGGATTGAAGGGCATTCAGCAAGACTTCAAAGAGCGCGTGTTTCAGCCCGGCAAAATCGCCCGTAATCATGGCCGAAGGCGCCCCGTTTTCATAGTGCAACTGCGAGGTTTTCACCGAATGGCTGGCCAGCGCCTCCTGAAACGCCTCATCAACCAAGCGGTTCACGGACACGACGTCTCTCCGTTTGTAAGCGTCCCGCGCCAGAAATTGCATCTGGCTCGCCAACCTTGAAATTCGCCGGATGCCTTCCGCCATCTCCTTGGCCATGGCGGCGTGGATTTCGGGATCTTCACCCGGCCTGTCCATCAGTTGCTGGTAGGTGGAAATCGGGACCAGCGAGTTCCCGATTTCATGGGCCAGATGTTCGGCCATGGATTTAACCAGCCGCAAACTGGCCGTCTCAATTTCCAATTGCTGCGACCGTTCATTTTGGGTGAAGTCTTCGATCAGCAGCATCACCGCGTTGGGCGAGCGGGAATTCGTCTGGTGGAAGGGGGTGGTCACGACGCGGTAAGTAATGGCCGGTGCTGCGGGCGACTTGTATTTGAAGGGCGGCTGGACCGTGCCCGTGTGAAGCGCTTCGTAAACCTGGCTGGCCAGCAGCGGCGGCAAATCACTGAACTCAAAACCGGCGGTGGCCTCGGCCTGGCAGTTGAAATAGGTCTTCGCGGTTTTGTTGGCGTGCAATACCGCCAGGTTCTGTGCCACCACCACGCACCCGCTGCCAAGCTGGTTCAGGACGTCGGCCATCATCTGGTGGTTCGACAACAACTCGTCGTGCAGCCAGCTATTCTTAATGGCCAGTCCCAGTCCCTCCAAAAGATGGAAAATCAAGGCCAGTTCTTCATTCGAAAAAAATTCACCCGTGAGGCGCCCGTCAAACACCGCGACGCCCACCAGGGATTCCCGATCCAGAATCGGAATCGCAACCTGAACGCCCAACAGTTCAAATTCCTTCTGGATTTCCCGGTTGCCCAGCGCCTCTTCGCTGCCGCTTTTTAGAATCCGCCCCTGACGATGCACGTATCCCCCGATGCCGGCGTCCAGGGAAAGTTCAAGATGATCCAGCAGCGCGGCGGGCAGGCCGAGGGCACAGGCGGAATGCAGGCGGCGTCCCTGCGGATCGCCGGGGGAATCGCTCAGGACTCCGGCGGGGTGGCGTAAAAAAATGGCGGCGCGGTTTACGCTGATGATTTCCCGCAGCAGCAGCAGGAACTGTTTCAACAGCGATTCCGTCTGCAGGCTGTGGGTAAGAATGCTGGAAAAATCCCGCAGGACTTCGAGCGTTCGGGCCGACCCCCACACCGCCGCGGGTGGTTTGACCGCCGCTTCCGGCCGGGTCGGGCGCGGTGGCGCTTGGTCCGGGCTTGATTCTTTCCAGCAACGAACCAACAACGAGGTCAGCAGCCGCGCCCGGACGGGTTTGGCCAGGACGTGCTCAACTCCCAGGAGATAGGCTTCCTCCTCCCATTCCCACTGCCGCACGGCGGCATAGACAAACAGCGGGCAGCGCGGCATGGCCCGGCGGATTTGCTCGATCACGCGCAGGGGGCGGACATCGGTCAGATCCGCATCCACAAAACAGGCGTCGAACAGCTCCCGGCTGAACAACGGCTCGGCCGCCCACACCTCCTGGTAATGGATGACCCGGTAGCCTTCCGGATCCAGTACCGCCCGGATGGCCTCCGCCAGACCGGGATGCTGGGCCAGCACAAGTAGGGTTTTCATGTCGGCTTCGCGATACCTGGCGTCGCCTGGCTGATCTGTCGGCTGGGCAAATCCACCTGCACAGTTGTCCCTTTTTTCTCCTCACTTGCAATCACTAGATTGCCCCCGTGCAGATGCACAATCTTCCGGCAGATCGCCAGACCCAAACCGAACCCGCGGTTTTCGTCGCCCGAGTCTTTGGTGGTAAAATAAGCGGAGGAAATCCGCTCCAGGTTTTCGCGGTTGATCCCCTCGCCATGATCAATGACGCGGATGCGCAGCCAGTCGCGGTTGTTCTCGGTGGTGACCAGGCGCTCCAATTCAAGCTGGATGGACGCGCCGGACGGCGACGCATCGATGGCGTTGGAAATCAAATTTCCCAGCAACCGCTGCACCAGCACCTGGTCAATTTCCGCCAGGATCTCCCCCGAGGTTTGGACCGCCACCCCGACCTGTTTGCGTTTCAATTTTGGCCCGGCCAGATCCGCCACTTGCTGCAGCAATCGATCCAGGCGGGCCGGCTGGATGTGTAGCGTATGGTTCTGCGCGAAGAACAGTGATTCCTTGATGTAAGCCTGGATGGTGCCAACGTTGCGCAACGAGATCGGCAGCAGTTCCTCGGTCATCCCGGGCGGCGGCGCGCTCCCGTTGAACAGTTGGAGAAAAGTGGAAACCGGCGTCAGCAGATTGTTCAAGTCGTGCGCCATGCCGCGCGACATCCGGCCGAGCAGTTCCAGCTCTTCGGCGAGCAGGAGCTGGTTCTTGAGCCGGATTTGGTTGATGACCAGGCTCAGGTTTTTCACGAGCGAGGTCAGCAAGTGCAGATCGTGCCGGGTGAACGGTTCGCCGCTCGTCTTGCGCCCCACCAGCAGCAGCCCGAACGGTTCCTGGTCCGAAAGAAAAGGAAAACAAAACTCGAGTTCGAATGATTTCAGTTGGGCGCGCGCCGCCGTCCCTTGCGGTGTCTCATCGGCAATCTCATCATGCGGGCTGAAAGCCAGATAGCCCGCTTCGTTGTTTCGAAAAAACCGGAAGACGGGGGAATCGCGCCGCAGGTCCGGCGGCTGCCGCAAGGGCTGTTCCGGATGCGAACGAAAGATCGACACGGCGTGCGTGGTCTCATCCAGCAAAATGATATGGTAACTCGCCACCGCGATGGTCTTCACCAGCAATTCGTGAAAATCCTTCAGCAACAGATCGGTGTCGGCATACCAGGGGATCGAGCGGATGAACCCTTGAATGATGTCATGATATTCAAAACGGTCGCCCAGAATCCGTCGTTCCAAGACATCGTCCCCCTGACCAAACAGGCGCGGAAAAAAGACCGTGGCGACCCCCGCGCCGACCAGCAGAACCCCCAGTGCGCTAATAAAAGCAAACGGGGTGAATTCACTCGGCGCCACGAGGGCCAGCACGAGCAGCAGACAAAATCCGACCATGAACAGAAAGAGGATGCGGACAAAGTGCGCCGCCATGCGGCCGATCTTGATGTGGATGTCGAGCAGGTGGTGTTGCAGCACGCTGTAGGAGACGATCAGACTGTAAAAAATGGCCGCCAGACTCCCCAAAGGATAAATCCTTATTCCCGTAAACGGATAGTAATCCACCCCGAAAATCGGCGAAATATCGTTCGCCCCAAAAACGATCAGAATTCCGGCCGCAGCCATCATGTAGCGCGACCGCGTCCGATGCTGGTAATGAACCAGCTTCTGTCGGCGATACAGCACCAGCAGAATCGCGCACGCCGAGGCTCCGTAAAGGATCATGAACGGCCAGAACGCGGGTCCGGCGACTGAATAGTAAGCAAACCCTGTATAGCGAACTCCGGAAATGAAAAGGTCGGAAAAATTTGTGAGCAGAAAAATGGCCTGGATCGCATACAAAAACCGGATCCATTTGCCCACGGGAACATGCGCCACCAGCAACCCAAGGTGCAACAGACTGAAGGGGAGAAAAATCACGCCGAACTGCAGGAATCTTGCCCAAAAAAGGGCGTCCGGCAAATTGTCCACTCGAAACATGAAAAAGGTGCCGAGATTCCAAATCGTGATCGGCAGCCCCCACAGCAGGTAAACCCGGTTGATCGTCGAACGCCAGTCCCGGCTGAAGACAAACAGGGTCAGGACCAGGTTGAAAAAAGCCGCGCCGATCGTAATGAGTTCAAAGTATTTCATCAGGATCTGAACTCTCGCAAAATCAGGCAGGAATTCTTGCCACCAAATCCCGTGTTAAGATTCATGACCGCCTGCACAGGATAGGGCCGCGCCCGGCCCGGCACGTAATCCAAATCACAGCCCTCCGCCGGCTCCGTCAGGTTGATGGAGGGGGGCAGCGTTTTGTGCTGGATGACGAGCGCGCAGATGGCCGTCTCGATCGCCCCGGCGGCGCCCAGTAAATGTCCCGTGACCGGTTTGGTGGCGCTGATCGCAACTCGATAAGCCTGGTCGCCAAACACCTTCTTGATGGCCCGCGTTTCCACCAGGTCGTTCGTCTCCGTGGCCGTTCCGTGGGCGTTGATATAGTGGATCTCCCCGGCATGCAGCCGGGCGTCCCGCAGGGCTTTTTGCATGGCCCGCACCATGCCAATGCCCTCGGGATG
>JAYUBJ010000442.1:0-4794 GCA_043740915.1 Verrucomicrobiota bacterium | reverse complement strand
CCGCGAGCGCGGCCTGGATTTGCCGGCTCTCCGTCACATCGGAGGCCAGCGAGGCCACTCCGATGACTTTGCCCGCGCTGTCCACGAGCGGCGTGTTGTACCACTCGCAGTTAATGGAGCGCCCGTCCTTGGTGATGTTTTCGTTGATACTGCGGCGGCCCCCTTTTTGGGCAATCAAATCCTCCCAGATCCGTTCCACATGCGACCGCGCGCTTTCCGGCACCAGCAGGCCGATGGCATGCCGTCCCACCGCCTCCCCGGGACGGTACCCAAAAATCTTTTCAGCGGCGGGATTCCACTGCGTGACCACAAAATTCAAATTCCATTCGATGACCGCCAGCGGCGTCTGCCGCACGTGCAACGCCAGCTTCTGCTCCGAACGCCAGCGCGCCTCCTCCGATTCCTTGCGGTCGGAAAGATCCAGCATCGACCCGATGATCCGCACCACCCGGCCGGCGTCGTCGTGAACAATGTAGCCGCGATTCATGACCGTCGCGTACGTCCCGTCACCACGCCGAAACCGGCAGTCGTCCGCCCAGAATTCCCCCCCCGTGTGGAGCGCCGATTGCAACCCGGCGAGCACGCGTTCCTTGTCCTCGGGATGCAACTTGTCCTTCCACCAGGCGATATCCTGCCCGATTTTGTCCGCGGAATAACCGAACATCGATTGCATCGCCTCGTTCAAAACCAGGCGGCCGGTCGCGAAGTCCCAATCCCAGATGACGTCATTCGTCGCCCGCTCCAACAACCGGTAGCGCTCCTGCGACAAGTGCAAATCGTCGCTCAACCGTTCCGCCAGGCTGCGCGCCCGGCCTTGGATGAAGGCGATGGCGAACAACGCGAGGCTGACCGTCACGCCGGTCAACAGCACGAACACCGGCACATAGGCCACCATCTTCTGGACATCCACGATCCGGAAAAAGACCGCGAAGGTCGTCCCCAAGGAGATGCACAGGATCAGGTAGGCCGCTCCCATGCGGCGAAAATGATCGCTAAGTGAACGGATATTCCAATTCATACGGGGCCAGACCCCTTGAACAAATATAGGAAAAATGCGCGCTGGCAAACTTTTTCCCTGCTCGCCGGTCCACGACGCATTCCCCTTGCCCGTGCCGGAACGCTTGGATTCGTTTGGAACCGCGACCCAACCGCCGCTCCCGGGTGCCCCCATTCCCGTCGAATCATTCCGGCGGAAGCGTGCCCGAAATCATTTAAACCCATTTCTGAACGCATTTGCTGGCGGACTTGTCGATGGGACATTAGGATCGCCAAAAATGAATACTGGGATTAGCGCCATCAACGAAGAAGTGCAGGCCGCCAGCGCGTTCACCACGCCGCTGTTCAACGAAATCAACAAGGTCATTGTCGGCCAGAAATATCTCGTCGAGCGTCTCGTCATTGGCCTGCTCGCCAACGGCCACGTGCTGCTTGAGGGCGTGCCGGGCCTCGCCAAGACGCTCTCGGTGAAAACGCTCGCGAACTGTTTGAGTGTCAAATTTTCCCGGCTGCAGTTCACGCCCGACATGCTCCCCGCCGACGTGATCGGCACGCAGATTTACAACCCGCAATCCGGCGGGTTCACCACGCGGCGCGGCCCCATCTTCGCCAACCTCGTGCTCGCCGACGAAATCAACCGCGCCCCGGCCAAGGTGCAAAGCGCGCTGCTCGAGGCGATGCAGGAAAAACAAGTCACCATCGGCGACCAGAGCCATAAATTGGAGGAGCCGTTCCTCGTCCTCGCCACGCAGAATCCCATCGAACAGGAAGGCACCTATCCGTTGCCCGAGGCGCAGGTGGACCGCTTCATGTTGAAACTCAAAATCGAATATCCCACGCGGGCGGAGGAGCGGCAAATCCTCGACCTCATGGCGCGCACCAGCCATCTGCCCACCGTGAACGCGGTGGTCGAGCCGAAGCAGATCTTCCGCGCGCGCGAGGTCATCAATGACATTTACGTGGACGACAAGGTGAAGGATTACATCGTCGATCTGGTCTGCGCCACGCGCAATCCGGCCCACTACAAGATTCAACTGCAGGGCATGATCCAGTTGGGCGCCTCGCCGCGCGCGACGATTTCGTTGACCCTCGCGGCCAAGGCCTTCGCCTTTCTAAAAGGCCGCGGCTATGTGACGCCGCAAGACGTGAAAACCATCGGGATGGATGTGTTGCGCCATCGCGTCGCCATCACCTACGAAGCCGAGGCCGAGGAAAAAACGAGCGAGTCGGTCATCCAGAAGATTTTTGATGAACTGCCGGTGCCGTGAGCCGGTTGTGAAGCGAAGATGAATCCGTGTAGTTGACATAAGCCATCGAACAACATAACGTCATACCGAAATGATAACGATATGAATACCGTCACCCTATCGCCGAAATTCCAAGTGGTCATCCCGCAGCCCGTGCGGGATTTCCTGAAACTCAAGCCCGGCCAGAAGCTGCAAGTCTTTGCGCTCGGCGGGCGGATTGAAATCGTCCCCCTGAAGCCAATGAAGGAGATGCGCGGCTTTTTGAAGGGCGTGAACCGCGACTTTGAACGCGAACCCGACCGCCTGTGAACGTCGTGGATTCATCCGGGTGGATTGAGTATTTCACCGAAGGCCCGAACTCCGGCTTCTTCGCCGGGGCAATTGAGAAGGTGGACGAATTGATCGTTCCGGCGCTGGTCGTTTACGAAGTTTTCAAATGGGTTTCCCGCGAGCGCGGCGAAACCCAGGCGCTGAAGGCCATTGCCCACATGCAACTCGGCGAAGTGGTGGATTTGGATTCCAAGCTCGCCATCTACGCCGCGCGCTTGAGCCTGCAATCCAAACTCCCGATGGCCGATTCGATTATCTATGCCACCGCCCACGTCAGCGAGGCGACGCTATGGACGCAGGACGACGATTTTGAAGGACTGGACGACGTGAAATACATTGCCAAGAAAAAAGGCGCGAAATGAATACTTTGATCGTTAAAACCACCGCGCAAGTCCACGCCAAAAGCGTCCGCTTCATCACCGGCACGCTGCACGTCCGGCTCGACGACGGACGTGAGGTGAGCCGGCCGCTCGCCGAAGTGCCGTGGCTGAAATGGCTCGCCAAGGCGACGCCCAAGCAACGCGCCAACTGGTCGCTGGAACCGGGCGGCTTCGCGATTTACTGGCCGGACTTGGACGACGGCATTGAGGTTTGCCACCTGCTGGATTTGCAGCCGATTACATGAACGCGCGCGCAATCACCTGCGAAGCCGAGGCCGAAGAAAAGACGAGCGAGTCGGTCATTCAGAAGATATTTGATGAATTGCCGGTGTCGTGACCTCAATGAGTAACCAAGAAAACCTGCTGCCGAATGATCTTGTTGAAATTGCGACCGCGCTCGAAAGGCAATTTCAAGAGCTTGGAATACCGAGCCGAAAAATAAAGTTGGCTGAGTGGGATGCCCTGCCTTCAAAGGCAAAGAATTTGATACCGCGATGGCTCATGATTTTGTTAGCAAACCACTGTCTAGCCGGACCGGCGCTTGAACGTCCGGATGAGCGAGGAGAAAGGGAGCGGTATTTTTGTTTTTGGACACCGGCCGAGTATGAGAAAAGAGTTACGCCCCACGATCCCGTTCACAGCGGTAAAAACGACTGGTGGTTGAGCGAAATCATCGTCAATCTCGGATTCATCCCGATAAGCGACGAAAGCGACGGCGACAGGTGGATTGTCAGTCTAACTGGCGGACCCTCGTCATCAGTTTATTTGTATAGCCTTACTGGCCATGAGAAAATATTGGCTGGCGACAACATGGCGAGATTTCTTGCGAGCTTTAGGGCAAGTGAAGATCAATAGCCAACCATGAAACAGAAACTCATCCTCCTCTTCGCACTCCTGTTGGGTAGTAAAATTGATGCAGCGAATTCATCATTCATCGTTCATCGTTCTTCCTTGGCATGATCCCCCGCGAAATCCTCAAAACAATCCGGCAGCTTGAGTGCTGCACGAACCAGCCAGCGACCGGGTTTGCGGAGCGCGGCGATGTGCAAAGCACCAGCCACAGACCTCCTCCCATTTCAGAAACGCTGCTGCAACGCGTCGGGATTTCGGCTGGGATGGTAAATGGCGAGCACGCCGATTTCGTCGCCTTCGACGGTGAAATATATTCCGTATTTGAAACGTGGCATCCGCGCCTTGCGAACGGTGGCGGTTTCCTTGAAAAACAATTCCGGGTTGCGTTCGATCCGCTCAAAGAGAGCTTGAAGTTCCACTTCAAATTCCCGACCCAAACCCGGCTGCCGTTCTTCATACCAAGAGAGGGCTTCAAGGTAATCCACGTCTGCCGGCGATTTAAGCCGCAGCCGTTTCATTTCCAGCCGAAGCGTTTGCGGGCTTCATCGCGCACCTGCTCCCAGGGAATTCCAGCCTGCGGATTCTTGCGGAAGTCCTCGGCGCGGCGTTCCAGTTCGGCGAGTTGTTCGGGCGTGAGTTTGTCTTCAAAATCGCCGTATTCGATTTCGATGCGCTCAACCAATTCATCCCGCTCGCGCTCCGGCAAGCCGCGAATTTGTTCGAGAATTTCTGTCGCAGTCATGTCAACATTTTACTCCGTTGAACGGAACGCGCAATTGAAAATTCGCCATTCGGCATTCAGAGTTTTACCATGATCCCCCGCGAAATCCTCAAAAAGATCCGGCAGATCGAGCTGCGCACGAACCGCAGCGTGACCGAAACCTTCGCGGGTTTTTCATTTCAGCCGTCGGCGCAATTCGGCAGGATTCCGCGCGCCGTGCCACAGGGCCAGCACTTTAATCTCGCGATGTTCCCTGTTGATAGTGAAG
>JAYUBJ010000441.1:0-4796 GCA_043740915.1 Verrucomicrobiota bacterium | reverse complement strand
CCAGAAGTTCCCAGGCCGCCTCACTCGGTTCCACATAACCCCAGGAATGAGAACCCGCTCGCTCGTTTAACGCGTTGAGGTCGACGTTGGCGACGGCGTGGAAGACTTCGTCCGCAATTTCCTCGATGCATGGTGAGGACATGGCATTCCGCGCCAGCTCTTCGGCCTCCGGTTTTAGCTCAGGGTGCCCCTTCAGCAAGCTGTGCAAGACCGCATTTGCCTCATCCGGAGCGAGCCGGTCCAGCAGGTGTGCTTCCGCTGGAGTCTTCTCTGTTTTTGGATGGCTGCTTTTGCTTGAATTCTTTCGCGCCATGATCACAAACCTCCCTTGGCCAGGCGATTAATCAAAGATTTTTTGGCGGCATTTTGTTTGCAGAGCTCGCTGAGGCGCTTTTTGAAGTCCGCTTGCTGTCCTTCGCGTTCGGCCAGATCGCGAAGATCCAGCAAATGTAGCACGACTTGGTCGTAGCTCTTGGGTAAGCGGGTCGCCACGAGTGTGTCCACGGTGGCCCAGAGTCTGTCGCTACTTCCTTTGAGTGAATCCAAATGGCGCTCGCGGGCTGCCGCCGCCTCCTGCTCCCGGCGAGCCTTTGCCAGGGCGGCTTTCTTTCGCGCCTCACGGTCACGTGCTTCTCCATATGCTTTTGCCGCAGACAAAAGTTCTGCGACCGTACGCGGTTTCACCTCGACGATGGATTGGCCCGTGTCCCGTTGACGGCGAAATCGGGATTGAAGTTCCATCCCGATTCGGGCCGCTTCGCCCTGCATGAGTTGAATTAGGATTTCGTCCTTCTCTCGCGCCGGCAACGACACGATCCAACTGGATCTCTCCTCGTTGCTGGCGTCATCAACCTTGGTGCGAAGGCTGTTCCGCGCCGCGACAGCCAGCAGATTCGGATCAAGCCGGAGAAAATTCGCCAGGTTTTCCTGCGGGCCGGACAACGCGTCCAGGTTGGGTGGCACGGGAGGTTCCGTCTGTGTCTCCTTGAGTTCGCCCGCTTGCACACCCAACAGCCAGCCAAGATACAAACTCCGGAGATCACCCTGGGCCAGTTCATGGCGAACTTGCAGCAGCGCAGAAAGCTGCCCTTCGCCTCCCTCCCATTCTCCGCCGGATTCATCCTCGGAACGAAACGTAACAATCAGCCGGCCGGATTTTTCGCGGCTGGAGGCGACCTGGCTGGAACAATATCGTTTCGCGGTTTCCGCCGGCAACAAGCTGGCCGGCACGGCGAGCTGGACCTCGTGCGTGCCCCAATTCGCCAGGTAGAGAAAGCCATCGAAATACCTCTCCATCCAGGCGTCCGGGTTGCCTTTGAAATCGCCGAAATGATACTCGTTGATAAAACTGGTGGGCGTGATGCGCGCCCTGCTGGAATACGCCCGCAAGGCATGCATTTCCCTTTCGTCCAGCCGGTCATCCACCGTTTGAAATTCGTAGTATTGATATTCGCTCATGTTTTCTGGCGTGTTGAATGTCAGGCGATTTCGCCCTGGCCCCGAGCGTGACTTGTCCCCCGGCAATCGCAAATTTAAAAACCATTCCTCCTGTCTCCCTTAAACGCTTCGGGGCCGGCGATTCCTTCACCAGCACACGGGCTAAACGCGGTCGTCGCCCCGGAACGGCAGATTCACCAAGGGCTGTACGCACCACGAGCTTGAACTTTTGCGCGCGGCCATCGGCAAATTTCCCGGCAGCGGCGCGGCGAAAGCGGATACCCGCAATCATCATTGACACCCTACTTCATTGAAGTAGGTTATTCCGCGTGACTTTTGTGGAACTGCCCGCCTACACCAAGCGCGCCGAGGATTTGCTGGATGACGAGGCGCAACTCGGCTTGTGCGTGCGTCTGCTCCAATGCCCCGGCGCGGGCGACATCATTCCGGCTTCCGGCGGCTTGCGGAAAATCCGCGTGGCGGCCAAAGGACACGGCCGGCGCGGCGGCGCACGGGTGATTTACTACTGGCAGGACACGGCAGGCAAAATCTGGCTCGGCCGCATCTACGCCAAGAACGAAGGGGACAACCTGCCCGCCGCCGAAGTAAAAAAGATCCAACGCGAATTGAACCAATGAAAACAACCCATCGCCAAATTCACCGGGAGATCGCCGCCGTGCAACGCGGCGAGCAAGCCCCGGCCCGCGTCTATCACGTCACCCTGGACGCCAAGGGGCGGGTGACGCGGAAGGAACTTCCGACCGAAGCTTTTCGGCGCGAGCAAGCCACCGCGTGGCAGCGCGAGCAGGCCGTGGAAGCCCGGCGCAAGCTCGGCCTCTCGCAAACCGAATTTGCCCGCCTGCTCGGTATCAGCGTGCGGACGATCCACAACTGGGAACAAGGCTGGCGCAAGCCCACCGGCGCGGCCCGTGTGCTGTTGCGGCTCGCCGCCATGAATCCCCGCGCCGTCTTGAAAGCCGCCGCGTGAACTCCCGTGCCGAGATCAACAAAATGCCGGGACGCACGAAATAATAAAACCAAGGTGCAAAGCGAAGTTCGAGAGTTCGTTATCTTTGGTGAGCAAAAACAAATTCGCCAACGGGATCGCGGTTCACTTATAGTTGTGTCGTGGATTTGATTGGCCAAAACGGCGGTGGCAGAGCACAGGCTTTGATGCCGGAGCCGGAGGTTGCGGATCCGTACAGCCCCACGGTCACCAACCATTCCCCACCGGCTGCCAAGATCGAGTTGTTTCGATCTTTGTTTCGAGGCCGGGAAGACGTTTATCCCCGTCGTTTCGAGAGTCGGAAGACCGGGAAAGCCGGTTACGCGCCGGCCTGCGCCAATGAATGGGTTCGCGGGGTTTGCGAAAAGCCGCGGATCAAATGCATGGATTGTCCGAATCGCCGCTTTTTTGAGATCACCAAAGAAGTGGTCGGCTGGCACCTCTCGGGGCGGGATCAGCAGGGCCTCGATTTTGTCATGGGTGTCTATGCCCTGATGCAGGACGAGACGTGTTTCTTTCTGGCGGTGGACTTCGACCGCGAGGATTGGCTGCGGGATGCGGGGGCATTTCTCGAAACCTGCCGGCGGCTCGATGTGCCTGCCGCACTCGAACGCTCGCGATCCGGCAATGGCGGTCATGTGTGGTTTTTCTTTACCGAAGCCATTCCGGCAAGCCTGGCCCGGAAACTTGGCGCGCACATTCTGACGGAAACGATGGAACATCGTCCGGAGATTGGGCTCAATTCTTACGACCGTCTGTTTCCCAACCAGGACACGCTGCCGAAGGGCGGATTCGGAAACTTGATCGCCCTGCCACTTCAGAAGAAAGCGCGGCAGAAGGGGAACACGGTTTTTCTCGACGAGCAGTTCGCTCCGCACGCCGATCAATGGGCGTTTCTGGCCGCGATTCGGCGAATCAGCCGGGCGCAAGTTGAGGCGCTGGTGCGCGACGCGGAATCCAAAGGCCGGATCATCGGTGTGCGCTTGGCTGCGCCGGAAGAGGGCGATGATGCACCCTGGACCGCCCCACCATCCCGTCGTCGAAAGGCACCGTCGATCCCGGGGCCATTGCCGGAAAAACTCGAACTTATTTTGGGAGACCAAATCTACATCAACAAGGAAGACCTTGTTCCCGGGCTGCGCAATCGGTTGCTCTGTTTGGCAGCATTTCAAAATCCCGAGTTTTATCGGGCGCAAGCCATGCGGCTTTCGACTTATGACAAGCCCCGAGTCATTGCTTGCGCCGAAGACCATCCGAAACACCTTGCCCTGCCAAGAGGATGTCTGGACGAGGTGATGGAAACGCTTGCGGGACTCAAGATTCAGCCGGTTCTCCGCGATGAACGCTTCGGCGGCGACGCTCTCGACGTTTCTTTTGGCGGCACATTACGGCCCGATCAGCAAGTGGCGGCGGAGGCGCTGTTGCGACACGATACGGGGGTCCTGGCCGCCACGACGGCTTTTGGCAAAACCGTGGTTGCCGCCTGGCTCATTGCTCAACGTGGCGTCAATACGCTCGTGGTGGTTCATCGCCAGCAACTCCTCGAACAATGGGTCGAGCGCCTGTCCTCATTTCTCGGCTTGCCGGCCAAAACCATCGGTCGGCTGGGCGGCGGACGCAAGAAACTGACCGGTGCTCTGGACGTCGCCCTCATGCAGAGCCTAGTTCGCAAAGGGGTCGTGGATGATCGCGTGGGCAATTACGGCCATCTAATCGTGGATGAATGTCACCATCTCTCGGCCCGCAGCTTTGAATTGGTCGCCCGTCGGGCCAAAGCGAAATATGTCACCGGTTTGTCTGCCACGGTGGCTCGCAAGGATGGCCACCACCCGATCATCTTCATGCAGTGCGGCCCGGTTCGACATCGGGTGGACGCGAAAAGCCAGGCGGCGGCACGACCCTTCACCCACCACGTCATGGTCCGTCCGACGGCGTTTCGCGCGCCGACGGATCCCGACGATGACCCGCGCGTGGAATTTCAACATTTGTACGAGGCCCTGCAAAATGACGACATCCGCAACCGGATGATTTGTGCCGACGTCGTGAGTGCGGTTAACGAAGGTCGTTCGCCGTTGGTGCTCACCGAACGAACCCTGCACTTGGAGCAATTGGCAAAGCGGCTTTTGCCCGAGGTTCCACACCTGGTGTTGCTTCAGGGCGGGCAGGGTCGCAAGGAATCGGATGGCGCCCGCGCGCGCCTGGCGAGCATTCCAGAAGCGGAAGGACGCGTAATTCTTGCCACCGGAAAATTTATTGGCGAGGGCTTTGATGATCCGCGCTTGGACACGTTGTTTTTGGCTCTGCCCGTTTCCTGGCGGGGGACCATCGCCCAGTACGTCGGCCGATTGCACCG
>JAYUBJ010000440.1:0-4798 GCA_043740915.1 Verrucomicrobiota bacterium | reverse complement strand
CCACCGCACCGCGCTTCAGCTCGCGCGCGTAGAGCAACTCGCCACTGCGGATTTCCACCGCCTCGATGCCCGCCGGCTTGAGGTCCTCGAAAACAAGGTATTCGTAATTGTTCTTGGTCTCGATGGTCAAGACGGTTTCGACGCGCTCGCCGCTTTTCACCGATTCGCCGTCTGCCAGCGGGACTTTGTCATACACGAAGCCTTTGAGCAGCGTGGGACGGCCGACCAGCTTGTAATATTCGCGCTTCACGAACATCTCGTTCCCCGCGGGCGTCACCGGTTCTTCAAGACTGAAATATTTTGCCTCGGCGGCAAAGTAAACCGGACCGTCACCCTTGCGTTTGATCCGGATTTCATTCGCGCCATCCTTGATGAACTTGCGGTCCACGGCGAAGCGACTCGGGGCGTTGAACACGTCGGCGCCGGTCACCTGCCGCTTTGCGACGCTGTGGCCGTTCACGGTGAGTTCGTAATCCAGTTCTGTCTTCAGCTCGCCGCTCACGCGCAGATAATCATTCATCGCCAGCACGACGATGGCGGTGTCCCGCGTGTTGCTCCACTGCGCGCCGCGGCGGTTCTTGATGAGCCAGTTCGTGACCGGCTCGATGAGCTTGTTCTTTGGATCAATCGTCAGCAGCGCGCGCAATGCAAAGGCGGTCGCCTCCACGCCACCCTCACTCCAGCGCCAGTAAACACCGTCCTCGCCCCAGTGCGCCGTGCCGAGCACGGCGATTTCGGATTTTGAGTTTGGAGTTCCGGGTTGAACGAGCACCGACAAATCCGGCCGGTCATCGCGTTTCACACCGTTCTCCAGATTGGCGATGAGTGTTTTGGCTTCGTCCTGTTTCCCCAGATAATGCGCGCTCAGGGCGAGCAACGAACGCGTGTAGGCGTTCAGCTTTTCGCGGTTCTTCCAAAGGTTGTCGAAGGCTTTGCTTTGAAACGGCGTTGGCTGACCTCTTTTCGCAGAAGCCTGGTTCACGGCGAGCGCATGAAGCATCCACGCTTGCATGTCCGGGTTCAATTCCTCTTCCACCAGCGTCTTGTCGAGGAAGCTCGCGCCGCGCTCCGTGACGTTAGCTCTGATCTCCACACCGGCCTGCTTCGCCAGCGTGAGTCCCCACACGACATACGCCGTCATCCAATGATCGCTTTCGCCTTGTTTCCACCAGCCCCAGCCGCCGTCGCCATGCTGGAAATCGTAGAGGCGTTCGAGGCCGGCTTTTACCATTTTGTCCAACTCGGCGAGATCCTTCTTTTTTCCTTGGTTGGGGGGGACAGACGAGCCGCCCGCCCTACTTTCGATACCGCCAAAAACACGGCTCCTCACGTCCTCAGATTGCAGGCCGAGGTCGCGGAGCGTTTTCGCGGTGATGGCGGCGGGCAGGAAACGGCTCATCGTCTGCTCGGTGCAACCGTACGGATAATCAATCAAGTACGGCAAGGCATCGAGCATGGTCACCGCCATGCTCGGCGTGACTTGCACCACCAGTGTTGTGGAATCCGCCTTGCGCTCTTTCGGCAAATCGAGTTTTACCGTGATGTCGTTGCCGCGCACTTTGCCGGACTTGGCGATGAACTTCTCAATGCCGTGTTCGTAGGCGAGGTAGGTCTTCTCCATCGCGTCGGAAAATTTGCCGCCGCGACCGGTGACTGTCAGTTTCACCTCGCCAGGAAGCGTGACGAGGGCTTTCCAATCGGCACGCGCCTCGCCATTGGCGGGGACGGTTAAGCGTAGGTCGGGCGTCGCGCCTGACTCTGACTTTTTTGAAGATGGAGACAGGCGCGACGCTTGTCCTACGTGGATGCCGCCCTCCACACTCATGGCCACTTTCACCTCCATCGGTTGGTCGGTGTTATTGTTCACGACGGCGGAGATGACGACCTCGTCACCCACGACAAAGAAGCGCGGGGCTTGCAGGCGGACGATGAGCGGTTGCTTGGTGCGCGTGGTGGCGTCGGCGATGCCGAACGTGTTGCCCGCGCCAACGACGCGCGCGGTGGCCTTCCAACCGGTCAGTGAATCGGGATATTTCACCTTGACCGTCGCCTGGCCGTTCTTGTCGGTGGCCACCTCCGGTTGCCAGAGAATGGTCGAGCGGAAATCCGAGCGCACGGTCACGGCGGGTCCGTCGCCGGGTTGTTGTAGTTGCGCATCCGAAGATCGCTTGTCCGCTTGCTTGGAATCGCGACTCAACATCGCTTTTGAGTTCGCTTCCATCGGCGCGGCAGCGAAATTACGGAGCGCTGGCGCCGCCGCACCCCGCATAGCCCCACCTGCGCCGCCGGAGGCAACCGCGTTTAAAGAATAGAGATCGATTCTATCCGAGGCATCCTTACTTCGCTCCGTCTCGCCCAACTCCCCTTCTTCGCGCAAACCGGACTGCCGCTTCTGCCGCTCCAGCCTTTCTTTGTCCCGCTCATCAATCAACTGTTCGTTCTCCCATTCGATGAGCTTCGCATAACTTTTTTGGTTCAGCGTGCTCAGTGTCTGGATTTGGTGGCCGCGCTTGGTGCCGAAGAAGAACTGCCGCGGATCGCCAGCGTAATCACTCTGGATGTAATAAACCGATTCGTCCACCAGACTGAACGCCACTTCCGCCGGCACGGGCTTGCCCTCGTGGTCGCGCGTGGTGATGGTGAGCGTGCCCTCCTCGCGCGGTTGGTATTGCGCCCGATCCGGCTTCACATCCACGGTGAGGAAATTCTTCGTCGGCGGCACAATGACCTGCTTGGTGTCCGTGAAAATCTGCCGGTCATGCACGAGCGTGGCGCTGAGAAATATGTTCGGCACGTGCTGCTCGGTGATGTCCAACTCGAGGAGTTTCACCGTTCCGGTGACATGGACAAGCTGGTAGCTGTAAAGATCTTCGCCCTCGACGCTGAGGAGCACATAGCGGTCGTTCGCCGGCACGCTGAGCATCACCGAGGCCTTTTGGCCGACGCGGAAAGTTTCCTTGTCCGCGATGAGTTGCACGCCGCCGTGGCGATAGCCTAGTTCGGAGGTGGCGTTGTTCGCCACCCACACGGTGGTCTCGGCACGGATTTGATTTACGATTGGCGATTTACGATTTACGAGCGTGTCGTCACTTGTCCAAGTCACGCGGTAATAGCCTTCCCGCTGCGGTGTGAAGGTGAGTTCGCCCTTGCCTTCGGCATCCGTCTTCACCTGCTGCGTCAGGATTTCGTCGTGCTGATAGCCGCGGAATTTCACCCGCCACGGCAGTTCACCCGGCTTCGGCGCCGGCGGAAATGAGCCTTTGCCTCGCAGCGCCTTTAACGCGTCGTCCTTCACTTCCTTGCCCGTGGGATCGAGCCAGATTTCATACCAGTAATCGCGGGTGACCTTCACCGTGCCCTCGGCCGGCACCGGTTGCTCATTCGCGTCGAGCGCCTTGAATTCCACGCGCGCTTTGTCGAGGGGCTGGTAAAGATTGTGCTCCGGCTGCGCATGGACGTAGTAGCGCTGGCGGGTGACGCGCACGCTGCCGCTGCCGGTGATCTCGCGGCGCGAGGCGTCGGTCACGCGCGCCTCGATGCGATAATCGAGGTCGCCCTGGTCGCGCGGCGTGTCGAACGTGAGCGTGGCTTTGCCCGTGGCGTCGGTCTTGATCGTTTCGCGCTTGATGATCTGGCCCCCGCCAAAGTTGCGTCCGCGGCGCGCATAGAGATTGGCATCGTCCATGTCCTCGTAGAACCAGCCGTAATCGCGGGTCGGCCGCCACATCTGCGAATAGGGATTCTGCCGCACGAGCACCTCGACACTCGCGTTGGCCACCGCGCCGCCGAAGTAATAATCCGCCTGGATCGACACCTCGACGGTTTCGCCGAGGCGAAAGGCTTTCTTGCGGGGTGAGTCGGAGACAGGCGCGACGCCCGTCCTACTTTCATCGGGTGTCTTTACCCCCACCTTGAACTCGGGGAGCTTGTATTCTTCGAGGCGGAACAGCATGGCCTGCCCGACGGTCTGCTTGCGGCCTTCGTTCCAGAACGTGATCCGATATTCGCCGAGCGGCATTTGTTCGGTGAGTTCAAGGGCACCCCAGGCGCTGCCGAAGACGTTGAGCCTGGCCTTGTCGGATTTCACCTTCGTGCCACGCGGATCAGTGATTTCAAACTCGACGGTCGCGTCGCTGGGGGTCGAGTACACTGAGCCGTTGTAGCGGCGCGCGATGAACTTCCATTGCACCGATTCCTTCGGGCGGTACGCGGGACGGTCCGTGAACGCGTAAATGCGCCAGGCGTCGGACTCGCCGCGCGACCCATAACTGTTGCCGGTGCTGAAGGCCTGCTTGTCGCCGCTGATGGCACTGGCGAAAAGCTCCAATCCCCGACCCGCCTCGCGGCCCAGGTCGAACACTGCGATTCCGTCTTTGTTGAGTGGCTTTTCGGTTTGCTTGGATTGCCAGATTTTGCCGTCGTGCCAGCGTTCCCAGAGTTTGACTTTGCCGCCCCCGATGGGCGCGCTGTTGAGCGCATTGCAGAAACAGATGAGCGCCTGTTTGCCGGAAGTTTTCAGCACCAGCGCGGCATCGGTAACAAGGATGAGGTCGCGCGCGCTGAGACTGCCGGCCTTGGCTTCGATGATGTAAGCGCCCGGGCGCAGCTTGCCGTCATAACGGCGCACGTCATTGCCGGGCACGTGGTCGCCCTTGTCGCTCGTGTCGCGTGTCCAGGATTTGAGTTTCTCGCGGTTGCCGAGGTCAATGGATTGGAGCCAATCGCTGCGCCGGTCGGCCTGGCCGCTCAGGTTCACCGCGGTAAAGAGGTCCACCGGGTAGAGCGCGAGGTCGATGCG
>JAYUBJ010000439.1:0-4805 GCA_043740915.1 Verrucomicrobiota bacterium | reverse complement strand
CGGTGGCCTTGGTCATCATTTCGGCTCGCGCCTTCTGCATCACGTCGCTCACCTCTTGGTCGGTCAGCAGGGTCTTGCCGCCGGCCAACGCGTCCCTGATGCCCGCCGCGACAATATCCGGGTTCACCTCGATCTCCTGCGCCTTGAATTGGCCGCCGATTTGCATCCCGATGCTGTAACTGAGTTTGTCCTTTGAATCTTTGAGCACGATTTTCGGTTCCGCGGCGCCGACACTGCTCGCAATGAGTCCCATAAGCAAAAGTAGGTTCCAGGCTGATTTCATTTTATGCGCTTTCATTTGATTGTTTGCTCGTGCTGACACGGTTCCCGACCGGGTCGATTTGGCCAGCAGACCCGTGAACACTACCGGGGAAAAATGTTTGGTCAAGGGAAACGCTCAGGAAAGTTTACCGGCCGAGTTGACTCAAATTAACAGACGCCGGGGGAGCAAAACTGGGAGGCGCGTTGACGCAATTTTCATTGCAATCATGCTGGCGGGTTCGACGCCCCCCTTGGCCGCCAGCCTCTCCCCGCTCCGCAAGAAAGTCGGCCTAGCGCCCCGGCGGATCCGACGATTCCGCCTGCTCCAAAGCCAACTGCCGCGCCGCCCGATGCCGGACCGCCAGACGCTTGAACAACTCGTCGGTGACCACCCCGGCCAGAATCACCGCGCCGATGATCGCGAACTCAATGTTGCTGTGGTTGGTCAACAGGGTCACGACGTTCCGGAGCACCAGGATGAGCGCGGTGCCGATGATGACGCCGAGGATCGAGCCTTCGCCGCCGCGCAGACTGCACCCGCCGAGCACCGCCGCCGCGATGGCGTAAAGCTCGTAGAAATTCCCGAAGTCCACCGGTTGCGCGGAGTTCACATCCAGCACGAAGAGCACACCACCCAAACCGGCCAGCGCGGAGCTGATGACGTAGGCCAGGACAATCATCCGCCCCGTATTGATGCCGCTGTAGCGGGCGGCGTCCTCGTTGCGTCCGAGCGCGAGCAGATACCGTCCGTAGATCGTGCGGTTGAGAAATACCGCCGCCAGCACCGCGATGATGACAAGCACGATCCACGGCGCGGGAATCTCGAAGCCATGCACGAAGGGGATCGCAATTTTTCCGGTCGCCAGCACGCGCAGACCCTTGTAGCCATCGCCGAAGCCGACAGTCTGGTCATTGGTAAAACCGCGCGTGACGCCGCGGTAAAGCAGCAATCCGCAGAGCGTGACGATAAACGGCTGCAGGCGGAGCCGGGTAATCAGCAATCCGTGCCCCAACCCAATGCCGACCGACACCACCGCCACGGCGAGCAACGCCGCGGGCAAGGACCAGTGATGCACCGTGAGCAGCCAGGGCAGTCCACAACCCACGAGACAAATCACCGAGCCGATCGAGAGGTCGATGCCCCCCGTCACAATGACAAAGGCCACGCCGATGCCGATGATGCCAAAGAGCGCCGTACGCCGGATCAGGTTCTCGATGTTGTAACCGGAGCGGAAGCTGTCACTGGCCCATGAAGCGAACAGGCAGACCGCCACGAGCAGACCCAGAATGCCGAGGATTTTTTTCATGCGATCATCATGCCGCCGCACGCTCCACGCCTGTCGCCAGATGCATCACCGCTTCTTCACTGAGTTCGTGGCGCGCGAGTTCGCCGGTGAGGCGGCCTTCGTGCATGACGAGTACGCGGTCGCTCATGCCGAGGACTTCCTCCATTTCACTCGAGACAAACAAAATCGCCACGCCCTTCCGCGCGAGTTCCTCCATGAGCTTGTAAATCTCCTGCTTCGCCCCGACATCAATGCCGCGCGTCGGTTCATCGAGAAACAACACACGCGGTTGAATGGCCAGCCATTTGCCGAGCACCACTTTCTGCTGGTTGCCACCGGACAGGAACTGGACAATCTGCCGGTCGCTCGGTGCCTTGATGCGCAGCGCCCCCACCATCTCCGTGCTCAATTCGGCTTCGCGACGACGGTTTAGGAATCCGTTTCGTTGATCGCGATGCAGGCTGGCGAGACTCACATTTCCGCGCACGGCCATTTCAAGAATGACGCCCTGTTTCTTGCGGTCTTCCGGCACGAGCGCCAGCCCGGCGTGAATTGCTTCGAGCGGCGAGCGCGAGAAAACTTCCTTCCCACACACACGCACCGTTCCCCCCAGCGCGGGCGTGACGCCGAACAGGGTCAGCAACACCTCCGTGCGCCCCGCGCCGACCAGTCCCGCGAGTCCCACGATTTCCCCGGCGTGGACGCTGAAGGAAACTTCATGTCGCGGGTGCGCGGGTGTGCGCAAGCCCGAGACTTCGAGCACCACGTGGCCTGGTTGGTGCGGTTCGTGGGGATAGAACTGCGAGAGATCCCGGCCGACCATGAGCTTCACCATCGTGCCGTGGCTGATTTCCTCGCGGGCAAGTTCACCGGCGTTCTCGCCATCACGCAACACCGTCACGCGGTCGGCCAGCGCTTTCACTTCGCCGAGCCGGTGCGAGATGTAAACAATGGTCACCCCCCGTGAACGCAAATCGCGGATGACCTTGAACAGGTTTTCCGACTCGCGCGTCGAAAGACTCGAGGTCGGCTCGTCCATGATGAGCACGCGCGCATTGGTCGAAAGCGCCTTCGCGATTTCCACCAACTGCTGCTGGCCAATGGCGAGCGAGCCGACGAGGGTGTCGGGGTTCACGTCGAGACCCACGGCCTCGAGGAACTGCCGCGCGCCGTTCTGCGCCTGCGCGCGGTCAATCAACCCGGCCCGCAGCGGCTCGCGGCCCAGAAAAATATTGGCCGCCACATCCAGATTGTCCGCGAGGTTCAGTTCCTGATGAATGAGCGCGATGCCCTTCGCCAGCGCATCGTGAACGGAGGAAATTGCGAGCACCTGGCCGTCGAGGAGGATTTCACCGCTGTCGGCGGTCTGCACACCGGCGAGAATCTTCATCAAGGTGCTCTTGCCCGCGCCATTCTCGCCGATGACTGCCAACACCTCGCCGCGCTGCACCGAAAGGCTCACCCCCTTGAGCGCGCGCACACCGGGAAAGGACTTGGCGAGCTGGCGGGCTTCAAGGAGCGGAGTGGGCATGGTGACTTCAAGAGCGCCGATCCACCGCTATTTTCCGCCGCCAACCTTCGCCTTCAGATCGGCCCAAAACTCGTCCACGTTGTCTTTGCGAATCTGCCGCGCGGGGATGTCGATGAATTTGTTCGCGGGAACCACACTGGCGTTGCCTTTCAGGATCTCATACAAAACCTCGACGGATTTGTAACCATACATGTAGGGATTCTGAACAACCGTGCCGTGGACCGTGCCCTTCTTGATGCCGGCGAGCGTGGCATCGTCCTCATCGAACGCGATGACCTTGACCTTCCCCAGCTTGCCCGCCTGCGAAAGCGCCTCGAGCATGAGCGGCGGATTGTAGGCAAACAGTCCGACCATGCAATTGATGTCGGGGTATTTGGCGAGCGTGTCTTCCGCGTTCGCCTTGCCCTTGGCGCGGTCGAACTGGTCGGTGAGCGTGCCGAGAATTGTGTATCCATTCGCTTTGAGCACGTCGCCGGGCGGATCATAGTTCGCCGGGTTTTCTTTCCGTCCAAGCACGGAATCAATCATGCCCTGGCGACGGCGTTTCGCGTTGTCCTGCTCGAGGCGACCGATGAAAATCATGATCGTGCCGCCGTTCGGCATCGCCTCCCGCACCAGATCACCACACAACCAGCCTGCTTTATAATTGTCCATGCCGATGTAAACCAGCCGATCAGCATTCGGCGCGTCGGAATCGTGCGTGATGAGTTTGACGCGCTTGGCGGCCTGGTTGAGCAATTCCGTCTGGTTCGCCGGATCAATCGGGCTGACCGCGATGCCATCCACGCCGCGCGTCAGCAAATCCTCGATCATCCGCTTCTGGTCGCTGATGCCCTCGACCGGCATCAGCGTCTGCGCGTCCACCCCCAGTTTTTCGCCCGCCGCCTTCACGCCTGCCGCGGCGATGGTCCAGAACGACGCGACCCCGTTCGAGACAAACGCGATCTTCAATTTCTTGCCGGGCTTGGCGTCGGCGCCCTTCGCGGAACCGCCGTCCATCGCGGGCGCGGGGTTGGGTTTGTCGCAACCGGTGAAGGCAAAGAGGCCGAGGGACAACGACGCGGCCAGGGAAAGCTTCGTGATGTTCATGGATGAATTGGCTCTGTTTGATTCTGCCATGTCAAGAAATCTGTGCGGGCCACCAGCCTGAGAACCGTCGTGCCCGCCGGCCCGGGCACCTCTCCGAATGAAGACCGTACACCCGGTGAGGGCAACCGGCGTAAAACCTTGTAGGCCGCATGCGCTCACGCGGCGTCTAGTTGCTTCTCCCTCCCCGCCTCGATTGGGGAGAGAATGCGCCGAACATTTTGCGCGCAGTGCGCCCCTGAACCGGAACGGAGCGCCGATCTCCCGATCGGCAAACCGCGCCGCGACATTAGAAACGGGCCGATCAGGTGATCGGCGCTCCGGTTCATGGGCAGGGTCGGGGTGAGGTGTCGAAATCAACGGAATTTTAACCGCAGCTGAACGCAGCTGAACGCAGCTGAACGCAGATTCCGGAGCGCTGAAAGCGCGGTAAGACGATAGCCCAGGGCAAACGCCGCGCAGCAAGTGCCGCCCTGGGTAATCAATACAAAATAGGTTCAAGCCCTGAAAGGGCGAAACAAGGCTTCAAACGCACGCCCCAACCGATAATATGGAGCCATGCCAAAGGCCCTGCACCGGAAGGCAGCCTCGTTCGTCCGGCAAAATCTTTTTGCCGACGTGACGTGCTTCGCGCAACTCGA
>JAYUBJ010000438.1:0-14881 GCA_043740915.1 Verrucomicrobiota bacterium | reverse complement strand
CAGCGTCGTTGGCCGAGGTGGATCAGTGGATGCGGTTGCTTAAGCACAAGGAACTGGAGAACAAGGACGCCGAGCGGGAACAACTGGCGCTCGTCCTGGAACTTTTGCGGGATGACTTGATGCCCAATCGGATCACCGTGGACCGTGTGGACTCGGATGGCTTGTGGCTCAAAGACCGGAATGGCGTGCAACTGGCTTGGGGAGAAATGAGCGACGGTTATCGCGCCGCCGCCGCTTTGCTGGCCGATATTGTGAGACACCTGATCGGTACTTATGGGTTGGCAGGACTAACCGAAAAGACCACGGATGGCAAAACTGTGATCAAGCGCAGCGGGGTTGTGTTGATTGATGAGATCGACGCCCACCTGCATCCGGAGTGGCAGCGGGAAATCGGCTTCTGGCTCAAGGGACATTTTCCCAAGATCCAGTTTCTCGTCACAACTCACAGTCCGATTATCTGTCAGGCAGCGGACTCCAATGGCCTCTTCGTGCTCCCGGAACCCGGCAGCGAAGCCAAGCCTGGTCCGCTCTCGGATGAAGAATACCGCAAAGTCATCGCCTCCCGGCCAGATACCATCCTTCTCTCGTCGGCTTTTGGACTGCAAAACACCCGTTCGCCCCGCGCCGTCGAGGGCCGTGCCGAGTTCGCCAAACTCGAGGCTAAGAAACGCGCCGGTGCCAGGCTGACCAAGGAAGAAAGCGAAAGGGCCGGGCAACTCCAGCTCTTCGCCGCTCCGGATGAGGAGCCTTGATCCATGCGGAAAATCCAACGACTAGATTTGCCCGCGCCCACTCGGAAAGCGCTCGATCGGAAGCAGGCTGATGCCGACGTGAAACAGGCTGCTGGCACATTAAACATAGAAGCCTCGTGGAAATCGGCCCGACAGACTAAACCCATGAAGACCGCCCTCGGCGTGCTCCGGACGATGGCCGGAAACCGTCAGCGCTGCATGTATTGTGGTGACTCACACGGCACCGACATGGACCATTTCTGGCCGAAGCAAATCCACCCCGAGCGGATGTTTCGCTGGCTGAATCTACTCCTTTGTTGCACGGAATGCGGCCGTTTCAAGGGGGTGGACTTCCCTTTGGAAAACGGCTCACCCCTGCTGGTTGATCCCACTTCCGATGATCCCTGGCAGTTCGTTGACTTCGATCCCGCCACCGGCAATATCGTGGCCCGCTTCGACCTGGCGGCGAATGACTGGACGGCAAAGGGGACGCAGACCGTTAAGACGCTCCATCTTGATTGCCGCGAAGCGCTCGCGGCCAGCTACCAGCAGACGCACCGGCGATTGAAAACGGTGATCGAGGCCGCGCTGCAACAACGGGCTCAGAACGCAAGCGCGCTGGCACTGGCGCTTCGCGAAGCCGACGACCACGGTTTGCTCGGCTGGTATTTCACCGGAACGGGTCGGAGTGTGGAGCCCTTCGCCAGCCTTCGTCAGAACCATCCGTCAGTCTGGCAGACCTGCGTCCAATCCCTCACTTGATAGCTCGATGACCAGAAAACAAAAACTGGAACTGACGTGGACCTGCCTGCGCTTGCCTGTGCGATGCACGCAGACAGGCCGAGGCTTCGGCAGGCAGGTTGGGAAGGAGAACCGGCCCAAGCGGGAGCCGCGCATTTTGTTGGAAGCCCCGGCCAAATCGCACCACGCGAAATACCGGGTGACGGAAAGGACTGTTTTAACCGCAAAGAGCGCAAAGCGCGCGGAGAAGTCAGACTCTTTGCGTTCTCGGCGTTCTTTGCGGTTAAATGATCCGGGCGACTTTTTCGATAAGCGAATAAATTGAAAGGAACCCATGGCCGAACCAACCATCATTTGCCCGAAGTGCAAAAATGAAATCAAGCTGACCGAATCGTTGGCGGCTCCGCTCCTTGAATCCACGCGGCATAACTAACCCAACGCGCCGAACTCAAACTGCTTTTCACCCTCCGCTGGAGTTTACAATGAACGGACAATCCTGCATACTGACGGTGCCAATATGATTACCGAGCTGCAAGTTGAAAACTTTAAGAGCTTCGGCTCCGATATGCGGCCGCTTTTTCTGCGGCCACTGAACTTTGTGGTTGGCGCCAATGCCTCAGGCAAGACCAACCTCCTCTCCGCGCTGCGCTTCCTGAAGATTGCCCTTTTGCAGAATGTAGAGATTGCGGTTGGAGAATTCGAGGGGCCGGGCGAGGTCCGTAACAAGATTCAGCGTGAACGCAAGGAAACGAAACCGGTGCGCCTGCGTCTCAAGGTCGATGGCACCAAGCTGGGCAAGTTCCGCTTCGGCAAAGGCTCGACCAAGCACGCCAAATCCTTCAATTACCATGTCGAGATTGATGTGCGTTCGAACGATGAAGAACCGTTGGTTCTACTCGAGAAACTTTCCGCTGAGTTCACCGATGAAAGCAACCAGCCGCTCCGTTACAAGATGGTGCGCAGCCAAAATCAGGTGACTATCGAAGACGCCGTCTTTGGCCATACTCCGCCGGAGCCGATCCCTATTGCCCCGCAAGATGCCTCCCGACTCGCCGCCGGGACGGGCTTTTTCAGCCCGCCGTTGGTGCTGTTCCGCAATTACATTGAAGGCTGGTCCTTCTTCAACATCAGCCCGGCGGTGGCTCGACAACCTTGCAAGGAAGTGCCGGAACTTGCCCTTGGCGAAGCGGGGGAATTCCTCGCGGCGATTCTGCACAAGTTGGAGAAGCAAAACGGCGAGAAAGGCTCCCTCGAACAGATTGTCGCAGGTCTCCGAGGCGCGGTGCCAGGTTTCAAGAACGTCCGCACCAAGGCACTTGAGGTCGAGGGCAAGTGGACATTTCAGGTCGTCGAGGACCGCATCCGCGGCGCCATCAATCCGCGCTCCGTTTCGGATGGCACCATCCGCCTGCTGGCCATGATGGTCATTGCCCACTGGTCGGCCCGACGCTCCACGTTGCTCGCCATTGAAGAGCCTGAGAATGGCCTTCACCCCCACCTTTCAAAACACATCGTGGAGCTGCTCCGCACCGCTTCGGAGACCCGGCAGGTTCTGGCCACTACTCACAATCCGAACTTTCTCGACGAACTGGAACCCGAGGAAGTGATTTTGTGCGACAAGAAGGAAGGCTTCACGGTGGTTCGCCACGCGTCGGAAGTGGCGGAGATCAAGTCCTGCCGCAAACATTTTCGCCTCGGCGAACTTTGGGAACAAGGCACCCTCGGAGGCATTCCATGACCTTCGGTGTGGGTGTCGAAGGCCCTTCAGATTTTCAGTTCTGGCACAAGGTCCTCCATAAACATTTTCGCGGATGTCGGTTCGACGTGCGCAACATGAAGAACCGCGACAAGCTCATCCGCGAAACGCCCAAACTGCTCGATACCTTCCGCGATTGCCACTATGCCGCCGGCTTCATCCTCGTTGATCTGGATGATGATCCCTGTCTTGGCAGCGTGCTTGGCCTCTTCGACGCGGCCATCAGGACGGCGGCCCGGCTCCCCGACAAACGGACCCGTTTCCTCCACGTTTGTATTGCCATCAAGGAGATTGAATCGTGGTATCTCGCCGACGCGGACGCCATCAACGCAGTAATCCCGGGATGCACTTGGAGCGCACCGACCGATACCAGGTCGTGCGCCAAGGGCAAACTGCGCTCTCTCGTCAAGAATCACTTGGGGAAGAACGCTGGCTTCAACGAGATTGATTTTGCCAAAACCATCGCGCCCAAATTCGATCCCGGCCGCGCGCGTCCGCACTCCGCATCCTTCCGCTACTTCTGGGAACTGATGGAGTCCAAGGCGCGCCGCCGGTAGCCATGCCATTGATCCCATGAAACGCACGGCTGTCCTTAATGTCGTCGGGTTGACCGAGTCGCTCCTCGGCCGGCACACGCCGCGCATTAATGCGTTTCGCCAGCGCGGCGCCCTCGCGCGCATCACGCCGGCGTTCCCCGCCGTCACTTGCACGGCGCAGTCCAACTATGTCACCGGCACGACCCCCGCGCAGCACGGGATCGTGGCCAACGGCTGGTACCATCGCGAGTTGGCCGAAGTGCAGTTTTGGAAGCAGTCCAATCACCTGGTCCAGCAGCCCAAACTCTGGGACGAACTGCGCGCGCTGGATTCCCAGTTCACCTGCGCGACACTTTTCTGGTGGTACAATATGTACTCCACGGCGGACTGGAGCATCACCCCGCGCCCGATGTACCCCGCCGATGGCCGGAAGTTCTTTGACATCTACACCGCGCCGTCCGCCCTCCGCCCGGACCTCAAAAAAGATTTGGGCGAATTTCCGTTTGCCGGCTTCTGGGGACCAGCGGCGGGGGTGGATTCTCCGCAAGGCAGCGCGGACTGCGCCACGCGCTGGATTGCCGGGTCGGCCAAGTGGGTCGAGAATAAATGTCAACCAATGCTCAACCTCGTTTACCTGCCGCACCTCGACTACAACCTGCAGCGACTCGGCCCGAAGCATCCGTCCCTCGCCCGGGACTTGGGAGAAATCGATGCCATCGTCGGCGATTTGATTGATTTTTTTCAGGCGCGTTCGGTGCAGGTGGTTTTGCTTTCCGAATACGGCATCACAGAAGTCTCGACGCCGGTGCATTTGAACCGCGCGTTTCGCGAAATGGGCTGGCTGACCGTAAAGGAGGAACTGGGCCTGGAGCTGCTGGATTGCGGCGCGAGCCGGGTCTTCGCGGTGGCCGACCATCAAATCGCCCACGTCTATCTGAATGACAGCTCCCTGGAGGGCAAAGTCCGCGGCCTGCTGGAGAAGATTCCCGGCGTCGCGCAGGTGCTCGGCCAACCGGAGAAGGCCGCGCACGGCCTCGATCATCCCCGGGCCGGCGACCTCATCGCGGTGGCGCAGGAGCACGCCTGGTTCACCTACTACTACTGGCTGGACGACGCGCGCGCGCCCGACTTCGCCCGGTGCGTCGATATCCATCGCAAGCCGGGTTACGATCCGGTGGAATTGTTTCTCGATCCGCAAATCCCGCTGGTGAAGTTGAAAATCCTGTGGCGGCTGCTGCAAAAAAAACTCGGCTTCCGGATGTTGATGAATGTCATTCCGCTCGAGGCCACCCTTGTCAAAGGCTCGCATGGTTGCCGCCCGGCCAGCACGAGCGATTGGCCAATCTTCATTTCCGAACAGTCTGCGCTATTGCCGCCCGCGCCACTCATGTCCACGGATGTGTATGGCTTGCTTCGCCGGCATCTGTTGGGATAGAACGTCCACCACGCAATCATGAATCGTCCCGCCATTATCCCATGCCTGCTCGCCAGCCTGGTCCTGGCCCTCTCGGCCCCGGCGCACGCGGAAAATTGGCCCGGCTGGCGCGGTCCGCGCGGCGATGGTTCCAGCGCCGAGCCGCAAGTTCCCGTCCGTTGGAGCGCGACGAGTAATATTGTCTGGCAGACGGCGCTTCCCGGCGGCGGCCACGCCTCGCCGATTGTCTGGGGCGACCGCGTTTTCACGGTCGCCGCCGTCCCGGAAACGGAAGGGCGTGATCTCCTCTGTCTCGACCGCAAGTCCGGCAAAATTCTCTGGCAGAAGACGGTCATCCAATCGCCGCTGGAAAAAAAGCACAAGCTCAACAGCCACGCCTCGAGTACGCCCGCCACGGATGGCAAGTTGATTTACGTTGCCTTCCTGGACGTGCAGGAAATGGTTGTGGCCGCCTATGATTTCGACGGCCAGCAGAAATGGCTGGCGCGGCCCGGCAGCTTCAAAAGCATGCATGGCTTTTGCAGTTCGCCCGTGCTGTTCAAAGACAAAGTCATCGTCAACGGCGATCACGACGGCGATTCCTACATCGTCGCCCTCGACCATGCCACCGGCAAAACCCTGTGGAAAACACCGCGCGAAAACCACACCCGCAGCTATTGTGTTCCGCTTATCCGTGAACTCAGCGGCCGGATCCAGATGATCCTCTCGGGCGACAAAACCGTGGCCAGCTACAATCCCGACGACGGCCGGCTCCACTGGATCATCCACGGCCCGACGGAACAATTTGTCGCGTCGCTGGTCTATAATCCGAAGGCGGATTTATTGTTCATGACCGGTGGCTTTCCGGAGCACCATTTGCTCGGCATCCGGCACACCGGCAGCGGGAACGTCTCCGACACCGCCATCGCGTGGCACAACACGAAGGCCTCGTGCGTCTCCTACGTCCCTTCGCCGATCAGCGAAGGTAATTACTTTCTCGTAGTCTCCGATTCCGGATTCGCGAATTGCTTGGAAGCCGCCACCGGCCATCTGCTCTGGCAGGAGAAGGTCGGCGAGCACCACGCGTCGCTCGTTTCGGCGAATGAACTCGTCTATTTCCTCAACGACGATGGCGTAATGAACGTCGTGCGGCCCGGCGCGGAGTTTGCGCGGGTGGCGCGCAACGAACTGGGGGAAGCCTGCTTTGCCTCGCCCGCCATCAGCCACGGCCAGTTGTTCATTCGTGGGGAGAAACACCTTTTTTGCATCGGGAAAAAATAAGCTTATGTCCTGGTACCGCATCGCCAACGTCCACGAAGTCACTTCCCCGGCGCTCCTCATTTATCCGGCGCGCGTGGAGGAAAACGTCCGGCGCATGATCGCCATCGCCGGCGGCGCGGCGCGGTTGCGCCCGCACATGAAGACGCACAAGCTGCCCGAAATCATCCAGCTCCAATTGGCTCTGGGCATTACGAAGTTCAAGTGTGCCACCATCGCCGAATGCGAAATGGTCGCCGGTTGCGGCGCGCCCGACGTGTTGCTGGCGTATCCGCCGGTGGGACCGAACCTCGACCGGCTGCTCGAACTGGTGAAATTTTTCCCCGGCACAAATTTTTCCACGATCGCCGATGACGCGGAAGCGATCCGCGCCTTGGCCAAGAAATTCGCCGACGCCAGGCTGACCATCGAAATGTTCCTGGACATCGACTGCGGCATGCACCGCAGCGGAGTCGAGGCGGGGCCGCCGGCGCTCGAGTTGTATCGTCTGATCGCCTCGCTGCCCGGGCTGAAGGCCGGCGGGCTGCATGTTTACGACGGACACATTCACGACCACGATCCCGCCACGCGGGCCGCCGTGTGCGAAGCCGCCTTCGCTCCGGCCAACGCGCTGCGCCAGCAACTCGTTCAAGCCGGCCTGCCCGTGCCGCGCGTCATCGCCGGCGGCACGCCGACCTTTCCCATGCACGCCCGCCGCCCGGACGTCGAGTGCAGTCCGGGCACCTGTGTCCTGTGGGACGCGGGCTACAGCACGAAAGTTCCCGACCTGGATTTTCTGCATGCGGCGCTGCTGTTGACCCGGGTCGTCAGCAAGCCGGGAAGCCATCGCCTTTGCCTGGACCTCGGCCACAAGGCGGTGGCGTCGGAGAATCCGCATCCGCGCGTGCAGTTTCCCGATCTGCCGGACGCGAAGGCCGTCACGCACAGCGAAGAGCATCTGGTGGTCGAAACGGCGCGTGCCCATGAATTTGCCGTGGGTGATTGTCTCTATGGCATACCCTGGCATATTTGCCCGACCGTCGCGTTGCACTCCGAGGCGTTCGTCATTGAAGAGGGACGGGCGGGGACGCGCTGGAAAATTACAGCGCGCGCCCGGCGGTTGACGATTTGATCGGCAGCGAAACCGTTTGAAACTCGTGCGCTCCAGTGACGCCGATGGGCGGGTTCCTTGCCACCGTTTGCCGTCCTGTACTTCGATTCGTTCGTAGCCGCAACCTTTGGGTTGCACGGGCGGTCGAAAGGTTGGGCGGGGTTGCTCACCTTACTGCAGCGCAGGCGGGATAATCACCAAAGTCGGACGTTGCACAATGCGATCAAAAAGGGGTCAAAAAGGGGTCCTAAACATTGACACAACTGCCTGTTTTCACCGCATCTGACGCGCAACGGTGTGGAACACCGGCCGCAGTGGGTGCCGCTTTGAACTGCGGGTCGAGGTGGGAATTCTCTGCGTGCCTGCTCCAGGTGATTTGCCGGGGATGCAGCGAACCTCTCATCCCAACCTTCTCCCCCGCTGGGGGCGAAGGAGCCCTGCTGCATCAAGAATAGCCATCTGATTATCGCGGGTTCAGTTGCGAGCTGGCCGGCGAACCGCTCTACCAATGGTTTTGTGGGCAATCGTGGACTATCATTGAAACTGTTATGAGCAAACGCAAAGACCGACTCGACCCCGTTCATCCGGGCGACGTGCTCCGCGAGGACTTTATGAAACCCCTGGGCCTGTCCGCCTACGCCGTGGCCAAGGCTATCGGTGGCACGCCCTTGCCATCAGCGAAATCACCCGTCGCAAGCGCGGTGTGAGCGCGGAAATGGCTCTCAAGCTCGGCCGCCTGTGCAACGTCGCGCCCGAACTCTGGATGGGCATCCAGGCCGACTACGATCTCGAACTCGCCCGCGACCACAGCGAAGCCGATATCATGCGCCGCGTCCGTCCGCTCAAGCTGGCACCCGTCGCGGCGTAATTGGCGGGCGAGTTCGCCCTTTTTGTCAGCCCTCCAGCTTTCCGCGGTGCGGGACCAGCGCGTGCCAGATGGACGCTCAGGCGAGAATCTCCTTCACGACCGCTCCGCTCACATCCGTGAGGCGGAAGTCGCGACCGGCGTGGCGATAGGTCAACTTTTCATGATCGAAACCGAGCAAGTGCAACATCGTCGCGTGCAAATCGTGCGTGTGCATTGCGCCCTCGGCCGGCAGAATGCCGTATTCATCCGACTTGCCCTGCACGATCCCGCCCTTCACTCCGCCACCCGCCATCCACGACGAAAAACACAGGTTGTGGTGCTCACGGCCTGCATGATCCGCTTGTTGGTTGAAAGGCGTCCGGCCGAATTCGGTCGTCCAGACCAACAATGTCCGCTCCAACATCCCCCGCTGCTTCAAGTCGGTGATCAGCGCGGCGATTGGTTGATCAATCGCCTTGGCAAGTTTTTCGTGATCGCCCATGTTGCCATGAGAATCCCAGTTGGAACTTGAGCCCACGTCGATCAATTCA
Organism: Verrucomicrobiota bacterium; assembly: GCA_043740915.1. Classification (GTDB taxonomy): domain Bacteria; phylum Verrucomicrobiota; class Verrucomicrobiia; order Limisphaerales; family JAYTXL01; genus JAYTXL01. The sequence continues at coordinate 5,937 of JAYUBJ010000438.1, read as the reverse complement.
AGGAAACGCACGCCGCGTTCCGCCAATCGCCGCGCCACCAGACATTGCCAGGCGTAGCCCGTGTTCGCGCCGCGTTCGAGTCCGTAAAGTTTCAGCGTGGCGTCAGTCTCGCCGGAGAGATCGAACGCCTCCGGCGCCTCGCGCTGCATGCCAAAGGCCGTTTCGAAGGAACGGATGCGTGCGTCGAGCGCCTGGTCCGCGGCCCGGCGTTCGAGGTGCGCCCGGTTCAATTTGCCGAGCAACTCGAGCTCCATTTTCTGCAATTCAATGGCCGGGACACGCGGGTGGAGATTCGGCAGCGGATCTTTGCCGGGGACGACGTGCGTTCCCTGATGGCAGGCCGGCAGGAAATCGCTGCCCCACGTCTGCGCGCCGGCGTACGGGGCGTACGGGGCCAGCACCATGAACGACGGCAGGTTCCGATTGACGGTCCCCAATCCATAGCTCACCCACGCACCCGCGCTCGGCCGCGCGAACTGCGCCGACCCGGTGTGCGCGGCGAGCGTTGCTTTGTCGTGGCCGTCGCTCTCGCAATACATCGCGTTCAACATACACACGTCGTCGATGACTGAGCCGAGATGCGGGAACAGATCGCTGACCCAGGTACCGCTCTTGCCGTATTGCTTGAACGCCCAACGCGGCTGGATCAGGAATCGCTGAAACTGCCCCGGCTTGTTCAACCAACGTGAGGCCGTGATCGATTTGCCGTGGTCGGCCCGGAGCTGGGGTTTGTGGTCAAAGGTATCGATGTGCGACACGCCGCCGGTGGAGTAAAGGAAAATGACGCGGTCCGCCTTGGCCGGAAAATGTCCCAGGCGCGCCGCGAGCGGATCGGCGGGAGCTGCCTGGAGTTCATTCCAAAGTCCGGCCAGCGCAAGCGCCCCAAAGCCCCCAGAGGCGCGCTGCAAAAACTCGCGGCGAGTGGCGCGGAGGGATGGGTTCATCCCGAATTCCGGAATCGCATTGGGTAGCACGGGCAACCTGCCCGTCCCGCTGGGCAACCTGCCCGGCGGAATGGGAGGGTGTATCGGATTGGAACGGGCTGTCGGAAAATATTGACGCGACCCTTCCGTTCCGCGCGGCGATTCGCCTGGACTGGCTGGACATCCGGTTTTGGAATTGGGGTTCATGGATGACCTGCGATCAGTCAACATACAGGAATGCATTGCTGGTCAGCAGCACTCGCGCCAGCGCGGCCCACGCCGCGGCGGTCTGCTTGTCCGATGGAATTCCCTGAGCCGCGAGCTTTTGCTGGTACGCCGCCATGAACGCCAGATCACCGCTGACTTCCGCCTCGGCTGGCACGCGTCCCTGCGCCATTTCGCACGCCAACCGAACTCGCGTCGCATCATCGCCCGGTGCCGCCCGGAGCCGTAGTGCGAAGGACTCGGATTGCTCGTGGACAAAAGGTGCGTTCATTAGGAACAGCGTTTGCGTCGGGGTCGTGGTCGGCTGCCGCTCGGCGACGCTGAGATTTGGATCGGCCGCATCGAACAGCGCGAGGAAGGGATGCCGCCGGTTCCGTTGCACCATCAGATAAACACTCCGCTGATTGGAATCATAAACGGCGTGAAAGGGTTGATGAATCGTAAAGCCCCAGGTCCCCACTGGTGGAAATGGATGTGGCTTCGCGAGCGAGCGATCGAGTTTTCCACTCACCGCAAGCATCGCGTCCCGGATCGATTCAGCATCGAGCGCCCGCCGCGAATAACGCCAGTGCCAGCGATTACCGGGATCAGTTTTCAAATTCACGGCGTAGTCGTCGCTCGCAAGTTGGTACGTCCGCGACCGCATGATCAGCCGGTGCAGTGATTTCACCGACCAGCCCGATGCGACAAATTCGGACGTGAGCCAGTCGAGTAATTCGGGGTGGCTCGGCGGCTCGCCGCGCGCGCCGAAGTCGCTCGGCGTCGGGACCAATCCCTGCCCAAAGTGCCATTGCCACACGCGATTCACAAAGACGCGGGCGGTCAACGGATTGGTCGGCCGCGTGAGCCATTTGGCCAGCTCGAGGCGGCCGCTGCCGGAAGCTCCCGCCGGGAGTGCGTCGCCGCCGAGAACTTCCACGAACCGCCGCGGCACTTCTTCACCCAACTTATCCGGTTCACCCCGCTTTTGAATGCGGGCGTTCACCGGCGTGCCTTCACTGACGCCGTAGGCCACTTCGTATCGATCCTTCACCGCTTCCGCTTCACGAAGTTTCGTCACGGCGGCGAGTTCGGTGTCGAGTTTGGCGAGTCGTTCCTTCGCATTGGGTGGAACCACGGGCGCGGCGATCGGCCCGGTGCCCGGCGCGGCGAAGGCGGGCTCCTGCAATCCGATGTTGTCGAGATCCCGTTCGGAGGCCGGCCCGCCAATATGCCCAATGCCGTCGCAAATAAACGTGTTGGCAATTCCATCCCAGTTCGGACCGAGCCCCTTGTCTTGAAACGTCGTCAGGTCGGTGGCCGTGCCCACGACGCCTGAAAAAGTTTTCTGCGCGGGGTCGAGTGTCAGTCGCAGGGTGTACCAGGTCCCGGGCTCGACTTTGCGAATGACTTCCCACTTTGTCCCGTCGCGGATCGCGAAATCAGTCGCCGTCACGCTGCACTCGACGGCCAACGACTCGATCACACCGCGCCCGAGATAAAATCGATAGGCGCCCGTCTTGGTCGATGGTGCTACGGTGCGAAAATCGATCGTGAAGTGCATCTGCTTCCCGGGTGTGGCCCGCAATCCGTTTTCAAAAACATAGCGCACCCCGTCCGTCGGCAGGCCGCTCCCAAGACGCACGCCCCGTGTCCCGGCCGGATGCGTGTGGGCGAAGGGGCTTTGCGCCTCCGCAACAACTTTGTTCGGCCCGGCTGACAGCCACGGCGCGGTGGGTGGTTTGCCCAGCGGTTGCCCTTCGAAGGCGAGATCCACTCCGCCAGCAAACGACTTGCCATCGAGCTCCGATTTTTCGCGTTTCAGCCGGGAGATTTTGCCATCGAGACGGGCAAGTTCGGTCGCCTTGGTTTGGTCACAACGCGCGGCCTCGTCCGGAGGCACCAAGGCCGGAAACTGGGATGGGCGTTTTTGCTCCTCGCCGCCGGGGAACGCCCATTTCGTGCTCTGAAATATGCCGTAGAGGGCATAGTAATCGGCGGCGGTCACCGGATCGTACTTGTGATCATGGCAACGGGCACAACCCAGCGACAGGCCGAGCAGCGCGCGCCCCACCGAATCAATCGCGTCGGCAAAGTCGAGATGTTGGAAATCCGGCGAAGGGCTGTATCCGTAGCGCTTGCCGATCGCTAGAAATCCGGTGGCTGTCACGCGGTTGGCGTACAAATTCGCCGGCCCCGTTCGAGCGAGGATGTCGCCCGCGATTTGTTCACGCACAAATTCGTCGAATGGTTGGTCGGCATTGAACGCGTTGATCACCCAATCGCGGTACTTGCCGGCCTCGCGGACAGGATAGTCGGCGCCATCGCCGGCGGTGTCGGCGTAACGTGCGACATCCAGCCAGTGTCGGCCCCAGCGTTCGCCATAAGCTGTGGACGCCAGCAAACGGTCAATCAGCATTTCGAAAGCCTTCGGCGATTTGTCGCGCAGAAAAACTTCAATCTCCGTCGGCGTTGGCGGCAGTCCGGTGAGGTCGAAGGTCGCGCGGCGGATCAACGTCCGCTTGTCCGCCTCGGCCACGGGAGTCAGATTCTTCTTTTCCAACTGCGCCACCACGAAGGTATCGAGCGGGCTTCTCACCCAACGCTTGTTTTTGACCTTGGGCAGCGGCGGTGTTTTCACCGGTTGATACGCCCAGAACTTGCGTCCTGCTTCGAGGCTCATCCCGGGCTTGGCCGGCGCGGTCGCGGTGACTTGCCGGCGCGGATCGGGCGCGCCCATTTTCACCCAGGCCACGAGATCGGCGATCTGAGCCGCGGAAAGTTTTTTGTCCTTGGGCGGCATCTGTAAATCCTTGTCGGTGTAACGCACCGCCTTGATGAGCAGACTTTTTTCCGCATCACCCGGAACGATGACCACGCCGGTGTCCCCGCCTTTGAGCCAGCCGTCGCGCGAGTCGAGCCGCAGGCCGCCCTTGAGTTTTTTGCTGTCGGTGCTGTGGCACTCATAACAATGTTCCACCAGGAGCGGCCGGATTTTCTGCTCGAAGAAATCAGCACCCGCGCGGCTGGGCTCGGCCTCTGCATTGCCCGCCGGGGCGGCGACGGCGAGCGATGCGCCGGCCAGCAGCAGCATCGACGCAAAAATGATCTCGCCGTGTTTCATCCGATTGCGCCCGCAGGTCGGGCTGGGAACTCAAGGTTTTTTGGGCTTATGACTGGAAACAATAATTGCGGACGGACCAACGGTCAACCCTCGGCTCGGGTGGATCGGGGAAGCAATCTTATCTTGGCAGCAACCCGAATACCGAATCCGAATGCGAGAGGTGCGTTCGATGTGCGCGCCAGCGTTTTGGACTGCGTCCGGTGCTCCGGCGCTTTTCGGCAGGGCGTGTTCCTTTCATCCGAGTGGGATTCGTTCCATGGCACGCGCAACAAAGCGCCCCGACAGCCGCTGTCGGGGAGTCCATAACGCTATCGCGCTTGCCGAACGCTCATCAGCGCTCTTCCTTGCACGCCAGAGTCGGTCGCACTCGGCGCAAGCGTTTCACTAATGAATCCCCTTCTTCCAGCCCGCTTCCATTTCGCTCATCGAGCCATGAACGGAGCAGCGGGGCTCAATCCCGATGGCGTTAACGGTGTAATTTCCATGCTTGACGCATTCAAGGCTGTCAAATCCTCCATCGAGGTATTTCGAAAGGCGCCCGCCGGGAATCACCGTGCCATTGGTCAGCAGGTTCTCTGCTGCGATCTGGTATTTCGCGGATTCGATCTTGCGAAGGTTGTTGTTGCACCAAGCCTGCGGGTTGGGCCTGGAATTAACGCTGTTGGGCACGCAGAATAAAAGGAGGAACCAACTGAGCATGGCCAAGGTGATTGGCAAACGTTGGCGTGATGCAACGCCAAGGAATATTGCTACCAGAGGCAGCAGCATCGTTGGCCAGAAGAGGCGGACTGACCAGACAAAGCGACCGTACTCACCTGGACCGATCCGGTATGGCAACGACCACGCCAACGCAATGGAAACTACACCAAGAACCACCGCGACTACTGCGAAGGTGAGCGCTGCGATTCCGAGTCTTTCCTTCATTTAATTCGGGTGGATCAATGCGACGCCCAACGATTGTCGCTGGAAGGTGATGGGATTTAGGCAACGGTTTTATGTAACCGTGTTGGGGAGATCCACGCCCTTCTCGCGCCGCGGGCCGAAAAGCGGTACTGAAGTCACACGCACTCCAAACGCTTCGCGACCGACGGAGGTCATCTGCATTCGCGAAGCGTCTGGACTGCGCGCGTGTTCACCGCCGCTGTCCCTGCCCCTGAACCGGAGCGCCGATCTCCTGATCGGCCAGTTCTAACTATCGAAGGGGGGAAATGCCGATCGGGAGATCGGCGCTCCTCAGTTCACCGCACCAACTATTTCCCCATCCCCACCGGCTTCAGCCCCTACTTCGAACGTTTGTCATCCAGATTACGGTTTAAATCAGCCCGATTAAAATCCACCTTTGCAATGTCGTTTGGCACTTCCACCTTCGCAGCCCAAAGAATCCCGTTCACAATGAAGCGCCGGAGCACCAGCGCACTCCAAAACCTGGCGGACATTCAAGGCGCCCTGATCCGCGCGTCAGCGTCATGGACTGCCCCCGACAGCGGTTGTCGGGGCGCTTTTAATCCGCATTGCGAACCGCCGCACGCTTTGCCTCCTTGGAGGACATGGCGTGAGACCAATTCGCTGACCCCGGCAAGGCGGCTACGGAGCGGTGTCGAGCGTGGCCCAGACTTGATCCTGCGCGGGGTTACACGAGGGGCCGATGGTCGGGCACAGACTCAGCGGCGCGTCGAATACTGAACG
>JAYUBJ010000437.1:0-4814 GCA_043740915.1 Verrucomicrobiota bacterium | reverse complement strand
GCAGCACATGCAGTTCAAGGATGTCCGCCAGATGCGCAAGGCCACATTGCGGCGGCTCTTGTTGCGGCCCACCTTTCCGCTGGAACTCGAATTGCACCGACTGGACTGCCTCGGCTCGCACGGACGCCTGGACCACTATGATTTTCTGGTGGCCGCCGCCGCGCAACTCCACGCGCAGCCGGCGTTGCGTCCGCCCCTCGTCACCGGCGATGATTTGATCGCGTTGGGAATGAAATCCGGCCCGCAACTCGGCGCGCTGCTGGCGGAAATCCGCGACAAACAATTGCAGGACGAACTCACCACGGCCGACGAAGCCCGCGCTTGGGCCCGCGAAAAATTGCGCGCCGCCAGCCCCCCGTGAGCCGCCGCGCGGCCAGCCAGGCACTCATCCATGCACTCCCTCGACTGAAAAGCCTCGGAGAGGCTGGACACGAATAGCCGCCGGTGAAACCTGAGGTAGGAAATTGGCAAGGGTCTTTGACCCTGACAGGGGGCGTAAGAACGAACCAGGCTCGAATCCAAGCAACGATTAAAGCAAACTTGGAGTGCGCATGAAACCGAATCCATCAGAGACAAGTGAACTCTTGAAAAAGCTCGCCAAGTCGGTGAATTGGTGACGACGTTTTTTTGAGAGCAAGGACGCCGAGGAGAATCACCAAATTATTTCGGAATTGTCTAAAGCTGTATTTCAGATGACCACCACCAACCCAACCCAAATTCACGCCCCGGGTGAGGCTACCGGCTTCATTGCCGCACCGGGCGACCACGGCAAGCCCATCACCGTCATCGGCACGAACTCGATTCGCGCCGGGTTCGATGCCACGTGTCTCCAGCAGGCGCTCAACGCCCGCAGCGCGCCAGGCGTGACCGATCTCGTGCTCAATCCCGACGCCCACGCAGGCTACGTCGCGCCCGTCGGCTGCGTGCTCACGTCGCGCACGCACGTTTATCCCGGCCCGGTCGGCGTGGACATCAAATGCTCGATGAGCTTCCTGCAACTCGACCTGCCAGCCGAACAGGTGGCGGACAAGACGGTGCGTCGCGCGCTCATCAATACGATTCTCGAACGCACGCCGACCGGCCCGGGTCGCGGCCAGCGTTCGGCGCGCCAGTCCCGCAAGGTGGGCGAAGCGCTCGGCGTGAAGGTCGCGACCGATGGCGCGTCACCGGAGGTGTTGCACGCGCTGGGCATTCCGCTCGAGTGGGCACAGCGTTGTGAAGATGCGGCGCACGTCGGTCACGACGAAACCCCGGCCGCCTACAAAGACTTCGACGCGGTGCTGGACTCGGTAAAGCTTGCCGGACTGGCGAGTGAAGTCGCACGGCTCCAGGCGCGTTTCGTGATCAAAGATTCGGACTCCAGCTTGCGGGGTGCGGCCTGAGGGGCAAAGACGGAATCCGAGCCTGTGCGCAGCTACGAAGCGGTGAGGTTCGTCCTCCCGGAACAGCCATTGTGCATAACTCGTGATTGACGAATCGGAGTGAATGGCAATCAATTCATCCGTATGGCGAAAACCACGAAAAAACAGCTGCTGCCCAAACTGCCGCCGGCGCACGACTGGCGCACCACCGACACCGACGAAATCAACAAGCGCCGCCAGCGCGCCCGCGAGGAATCGTTCGTCATCACCAACGCCGCGCCCGCGCATCCCATCTTCTCCAATTTCCGCGTTCAATCCGCCAGCGGCCTGACTTATTCGGTCGAGGTGCGCCATGTGGGTGCCCGCCAGTTCGCCTGTGATTGTGTCGACTTTCGCATCAATGGGCTGGGGCTGTGCAAGCACGTTGAGGCGGTGTTGCTCCAGCTCCAGGCGCGGCACAAGCGGCTCTTCAAAACCGCGCAGGCCTCGGGTTCGACGCGCATCGAGGTGATCGTGGACAACATCGCGGACACCGTGCGGGTGTTGCATGGGCAGGATGGTTTGCCCCGCGCCGTCGGCAAGTGGTTCGATGCCGAGGGGTGCCTCGCAAACGGCTCGCCCGAAGTCGCGGTCGAGGCGTTGCGCCATTTGCAAAATGCCGTTTTTCCACAACTTCGTCTCTCGCAGGAAATCGGGCCGTGGCTGGAGAACCGCCGGCGCGTCGCCGAGCGCAAGCAACTCCGCCACGAATACGAACTCAAGGTGCAAAGCGGCGAGTGGCCGGCGCACGAAACCACCGTGCCGCTGTTCCCTTATCAGCGCGAGGGTATGTTGCATCTCGCCTTCACCGAGCGTGCCCTGCTCGCCGACGAAATGGGTTTGGGCAAAACCATTCAAGCGATCGCCGCCTGCGCCCTGCTGCATCGGCTCGGTCAGGCGCGGCGCGTGTTGGTCGTCACCCCCGCGTCGCTCAAGACGGAATGGGAGGAGCAGATCCGCCGGTTCACCACGCTGGATTTCCAGGTTGTTTTCGGCGGCAAAATTCAACGATTAAAAGCCTACTCCACCGGCGGCAGCCGCCGTGCGGAGGCGCATGCTGGATCCCAGAGCCAAAACCCAAGAACCCAGACCCCAGTTACTGAGCAGAGCCTCGTCACCTCGGCGGCTACAGGGACGCCCCCCTTCTTCACCATCGTCAATTACGAGCAAATGGTCGCCGATGCGCTCGAAGTGAACGCCCGGCTCGCACCCGACATCGTCGTGCTGGACGAAGCCCAGCGCATCAAGAATTGGAGCACCAAGACCGCGCAAGCCGTCAAACGTTTGCGCAGCCGCCATGCCTTCGTCCTTACCGGCACGCCCATCGAGAACCGGATCGATGAACTCCATTCGCTCATGGATTTTCTCAATCCCGCCGTGCTCGGCCCGCTGTTCCGCTTCAACCGCGACTTCTACGAACTGGACGAGCGCGGCCGCCCCATTGGCTGTCGCAACCTCGACGTGCTGCACCAACGCATCAAACCGTTCATGCTCCGCCGCCGCAAGGTCGACGTGGAAACCGAGCTGCCCGAACGCACCGACCGCAACCACTTCGTGCCGCTGCACGACTTGCAGAAACAAAACTACGCCGTCCACGAGCAACAGGTGATGAGACTGGTGAACACCGCCATGCGGCGTCCGCTCACGAAGCAGGAGCAGGACAAGCTCCAGCGCGAACTGGCCATGATGCGGATGATCTGCGACACGAATTACATCCTGGATCCGGAAGACAAGACCTGCCCCAAGCTGGCGGAAATCGAAAAACTTCTCGACGAATGCGGCGAAAACGACGCCAAGGTCATCATCTTTTCCGAATGGCAGCGGATGCTCGAACTCGTGCGCGAGCTCTGCGACGACCGCGACATCGGTTACGCCTGGCATACGGGCACGGTTCCCCAGCAAAAGCGTCGCGCTGAAATCAACGCGTTCAAGGACGACCCGAAATGCCGTGTCTTTCTGAGCACCGATTCCGGTGCGACCGGCCTCAATCTGCAAGTGGCCAGCGTCGTCATCAACTGCGACCTGCCGTGGAATCCGGCCAAGCTCGAACAACGCATTGCGCGCGCCTGGCGCAAACACCAGACCAAGCCCGTAAACGTCATCAACCTGATTTCCGAGAATACGATTGAGCATCGGATGCTCGAAACGTTGGCCATGAAACAATCCGTGGCCACCAGCGTCCTCGACAAACCGGGCGAGGTGAAAGAGATCAAACTCCGCAGCGGACGTCAGGCGATGGTCGAACGCCTGCAACAACTTGTTTCTCCCGCTGGTATCGGCAGCCACGGCCCGTCCACGTCGGCTGCTCCACAAAAGCTGCCCACCGATCCCGGTTTGGCGTTCGCTCAACTGGCAGTGGAGCGCATCAATGGCGCGTTGGTTCGTTGCGAGGAACGCTACCCGCAATCCGGTTCCCATTCCGTGCTGGTTGTGGTGGTTGATCGCGACGCCGCCCAGTGGCGCGAAAAATTGGACTCGGTTCACCGTGAAATGTTCGGTCAGGGAAAGACCGATCCGCTGGCCCCCGTGCAATTGGAAGTCATTGACCGTGCCACCGACGACGCCATCCAGCGTCTCATCGGTGCGGGACTCCTCAGCAAAACCACCCGGGCCGCGCGCCCCCTGTTCCCGGCCGAGGAGAACGCCGCAGCCGCGCCACTTTCAGCCGAAGAATGCTTGCGCGTGAAGACACACGGCGCGGGCGCCGCGCGCAAACTCAAGATGGCCCGCGTGCTCGGCAACAGCGGCTTCGGCGACGAGGCGCGGCCCGCCTTGCTCGACGCGATTCACGCGCTCGGCCGCGCATTCGCGGTGGAGCGCCGCCTGCCCGAACCGGCCGTCGCGAAGGACGCGCTGCAACCGCCGTTGTCGCATTGCTGGGCCGGGGCCTTGCCAATCCTTAAAGCGTTCATTGACGAGCCGGCGGCGGCATGGGAGCCGGTGGCGCAACAATTGGCCGGCTTGAGGACGGTCGGACAATAACCTGGGGGCGAGGCTCGGAATCGAGCGAGGAACCATCACTGTTCCGAGCCCGGCAAACTCCTTTCCAATCAACTTCCAACAAAATCACATGAGGCCCAACTTTCCAGCCAGTTTATGTCAATGTTTGGGACTGACCCTTTTTCTTTCTTGATTTTTGACGTCGCGCAGTTCAGACGAGAGTCTGACGATGCAAGCTCCGATACTGCCATACCGCTGTCAGACAGGACTCCAGCGAACGAGGCGCTTGGCCAGCCGTTGAAAAGCAAGCGCCTGACGGATTGTGAAGTCTCCAAGGCACCGTATCACAGCACTGTCATCCGTTGCGGCCCAGCTTAACAGCCTGTTGAAAAAGGCATGTTTTGAAAAACTGACCCTCTAAATCATTGGGGTTTTCGCATGGTTTCGCGATCGAAAAAGACTTTTTCAACAGGC
>JAYUBJ010000436.1:0-4826 GCA_043740915.1 Verrucomicrobiota bacterium | reverse complement strand
ATCTGGTTTCATAGGCATCACACTCCCATCAATTCTTCCGGCGTGCAAACCACCGGACATTTCAAACCGTGTTCTTCGCATACTTCTTCGACTCGTTGCAGAATCTCCGCGTTGGCGATATGCCTGAAATTCCAAGTCAGCAAGAAATGCATGCCGTTGGCTGTGGCAATGCCAAGATGCGCGGCATCACGGACCGCTTTCGATGGCAGGAGACCGGGGCCAACCAGTGCATCGGTCAGTTCACGAGCCTCTGGCGTAACTTCCAAGCTGGGAAACGGCTTCAGCAGATCCAATCGCTTCTTGGCCGGTCTGGCATCCCCAGCGGCGGCTTCCGCGAGCACAACGTCGGAGATAAACACGTCGAAGTCCGTGAGCCGCGCATCCCACCAAGCCCGGGTCGCTCGTTGGCGGGAGAGAATCGTCGCGTCGCGGCTCGGCCGGGCGACCAAGTAGCTGACGATGGTGGTTTCGAGGTAGAGGCGGGCTTTCATTTGCTCTGAACCGCAAGCGCCTCGCGCAAAGCCTGCAAAGTGAGTGAGGGATACTGGCGGTGAATCATGCGATGGCAGTTGGAGCAGACTATCGCCAAGTCTTCAAGCTTGGTCTGAACCTCTTCCTCTGACCCGGATAATTGGCTCAGGTGATGAACCTCGCAAAAGCCTACGCCGAGCTTTCCGTACACCTTGAGGAAATCGAAGCGACACACCTGACAAGTCAAGCTGCCCATGGTCTGTAAGACTTGTTTCTTCTTGGCAGCAACGATGGCTGAGTTGCGCTCGCGTGAGCGATGCAAACGAACCTGCACGCTGCCTTCAATGACCGAAGCCTCGGTGTCGTCCACGTCGTTTGCTAACGGTAGGTCGCCTCCTAACTCGTCTAGCCTGAGCGTCAACTCCTTCGCAATCGTTTCGGGAACGGTAGTAAGCATTCTCGGATACCGAGCCCACGCCCAGCCGGGGAAAGAGGTGGCAACGAGGTTCAGCGGCACTTGAAATGGGAAAAGGTGGATGCTCGAAACGTCCGCCGCGTATCGGTTCTTCCAACCCAGTTCTTGAGCTTTTGCCTTCGTGGATTCGGTAGAAATGATTCCGGTTCCGAGAAAGCCTTGGGAACCAAGAAAGAACAGGGCTCGGTCTCCGATTCTTGCCCGACTGGGAACAATCCACGACTGAACCGACCCGGCTTCAGCGGCCTTCTCAAGTAGTTCCGGGTCGCGCTCGCTGAAACAAAGACAGACATGCATTTGTTGTGGCATGGGCTGTTTGCTGAGGGTTGCGTTTTTCTTCGCTGCCATTTGTTTCGCCCTTTCAGGGCTTGATTTGATTGTTGGCTTGGAACCCAGGGCTTCACCCTGGGCTATCATCTGGCGCGCTTTCAGCGCTGGGGTTTAGCCGACGCTGCCGTCCAAACTGACGCCGAGGAGTTTTTGGGCTTCAACGGCGAATTCCATGGGCAGCTCGCGGAAGACTTCCTTGCAAAAGCCGTTCACGATCATGTTCACCGCGTCCTGCGTCTCGAGGCCGCGCTGGTTCAGATAGAAAATCTGGTCTTCGCCAATCTTCGACGTGCTGGCCTCGTGCTCGACTTGCGCGGTGGAGTTTTGCACCTCGATGTATGGAAACGTGTGCGCGCCGCATTTGTCGCCGAGCAGCAAGGAGTCGCACTGTGAGAAATTCCGGGCGCCCGTGGCGTTCTTCAGGATTTTCACCTGGCCGCGGTAGCTGTTCTGGCCGCGCCCAGCGGAGATGCCCTTGCTTACGATGGTGCTGCGGGTGTTCTTGCCGATATGAATCATCTTGGAACCGGTATCGGCCTGCTGGCAATGGTTGGTGAGCGCCACGGAGTAGAACTCGCCCTGCGAATTGTCGCCCAGCAAAATGCATCCGGGATATTTCCAGGTGATGGCCGAGCCGGTCTCGACCTGGGTCCAGGAAATCCGCGAGTTCGCGCCCTTGCAGAGGCCGCGCTTGGTCACGAAGTTGAAGATGCCGCCCTTGCCTTCCTTGTCTCCGGGATACCAGTTCTGGACGGTGCTGTATTTGATCTGGGCGCTGTCCATCGCGATGAGTTCGACGACGGCGGCGTGGAGCTGGTTTTCGTCGCGCATTGGCGCGGTGCAGCCTTCGAGATAGCTCACATAGGCGCCCTCGTCCGCGATGATGAGTGTGCGCTCGAACTGGCCGGTGTTTGCGGCGTTGATGCGGAAGTAGGTGGATAACTCCATCGGGCAGCGGACGCCTTTGGGAATGTAGCAGAACGAGCCGTCGGTGAAGACGGCGGAGTTGAGCGTCGCGTAAAAATTGTCCGTGTAGGGGACAACGGTGCCGAGATATTTCTGGACGAGTTCAGGGTTGTGCTGCACCGCTTCGGAGAAGGAGCAGAAAATGATCCCCTGTTTGGCCAGCTCCTTGCGGAACGTCGTCGCGACCGACACGCTGTCCACGACGGCGTCCACGGCCACGCCGCTGAGGCGCTTCTGTTCGTCGAGTGAAATGCCGAGGCGGTCGAAGGTCTTGCGCAATTCCGGATCCACCTCATCAATGCTGTTGAGCGTCTTCTTTTGTTTGGGGGCGGAGTAGTAGCTGATGGACTGAAAATCCACCGGCGGATAATGGACGTTCGGCCACTTCGGCTCCTCCATCGTGAGCCAGTGGCGGAAGGCTTTCAGCCGCCACTCGGTGAGCCACGCCGGCTCGTGCTTCTTCGCGGAGATGAAGCGGATGACGTCCTCGTTCAAACCGGGCGCGACGGTGTCGCTCTCGATGTTCGTGACGAAGCCGTATTTGTAGTCGGAGGCGACAAATTCTTCGATGGTGTTCAGGGATTCGCTCATGGGGAAAGAGGGATTAGCAACCACGAATGGACACGAATGGACACGAATCCAAACTGAGCAAGCCGGCTGGCCGGTGCCGTTCCAATTCGTGTCTATTCGTGTTCATTCGTGGTTGAAAAGTTATCTGGCCTTCGCGGTGCAGTCGGGGCAGAGGCCGTGAAGGTTGGTCTCGATGTTTTTCAGGCGGAAACCGCGCGGGAGTTTGATGTGCGCGTCCCCGGGGGAGATGGTCTGGTGAATGTCGTAAACGCTGCCGCATTCGTCGCAGTAGAAATGCGAGTGGTCCTGCATGTTCGGACAATAGCGTGTCGCGCCGCGGTCCAGCGTTACCTGCCGGACGAGCCCGCATTGGACGAGGGCATCAAGGCAGTTATAGACCGTGGCCATCGAAATGTCCTGCATGTCGGACTTGGCGCGGAGGAAAACCTGGTCGGCGGTCGGATGATCCTGTTTTTCGAGCAGCACCTCATGCACCCGCTGGCGCTGGGGCGTGAGCCGCAGGCCGCTGTGGGCGAGCCGCTCATTCAATTGCTCGCCGGACTGGGATTTTTTGAATCGCTTGTCCATGGGGTAAATCTAGCGGCCGAGCCGGGCGTGTCAATATTTAGAATTATTCTAAATTAGGGGGGTGGCATTCCATTGTAGGAGACGAGGGGACGAGTCTCAAATATCTCCGTTGGCTGAAGGATTAGTTAGAGACTCGTCACCTCGTCTCCTACTTCTTAAAACGGGCTGTTTGACGCCCGTGCTGCGAGTTGGGACAACTCGCAGCGCGGGCGGCTACCGGCGCTGGCGGCGCTTGACGTGGAGTTGCGCCAGCGAATGCATGAGGGCGGCCTGAACCGAGGCGGTTTCCTCGTCGGTGAGCTTCTCCTGGAGGCGGGCCTCGGCGCGCCTGCGGGCTTCCTCGGCTTTCGCCTCGTCGATGTTATCGGCGCGGATCGCCATGTCGGTGAGGATCGCCACCTTGTCGCCGGTGATTTGCGCAAAGCCATCGCCAACCGCGAGGAAGTAATCCTGCCCGTCTTTCTTGACCGCGATCTCACCGGCCTTGATTTGCGTCATGAGCGGGACGTGCTGGGGATAGATTCCCATCTCGCCTTCCACGCCGGGCAGCGTGACCATGTCCACATCCTCGGAATAGGTCTTCGCCTCTGGAGTGACGATTTCAAGTTTGAGCGTTGCCATGTTTGTCTTTCGGCGCGCACGGAGCGACGCGCCCTACCAATTATGCTTCTTTGTTATGCTTCTTTGATCTCGTCGATGCCGCCCTTCATGTAAAAATTGCCTTCGCCCACATCGTCGTGCTTGCCTTCGAGGATTTCCTTGAAGCCGCGCACGGTGTCGGCGACGGGCACCTGCTTGCCGGCGTGGCCGGTGAACACCTCGGCCACCGAGAACGGTTGGCTGAGGAATTTCTGGATCTTGCGCGCGCGATAAACGGTCTGCTTGTCGTCGGGCGAAAGTTCGTCCATGCCCAGGATCGCGATGATGTCCTGCAAATCCTTGTAACGTTGCAGCACTTTTTGCACGCCGCGGGCCACGTCGTAATGTTCCTGGCCGACAATGTCGGGCGTGAGCGCGCGCGAGTTCGAGGCGAGCGGATCCACGGCGGGATAAATGCCCAACTCGGCGATGGAGCGTTCCAGCACGATGGTGGCGTCCAAGTGCGCAAACGTCGTGGCCGGCGCGGGGTCGGTCAAGTCGTCGGCGGGGACGTACACGGCCTGGAAGCTGGTGATGGAACCCTTCTTGGTCGAGGTGATGCGTTCCTGGAGATCGCCCATTTCCGCGGCGAGCGTTGGTTGGTAGCCGACGGCGCTCGGCGTGCGGCCCAGCAGCGCGGACACTTCGGAGCCGGCTTGGGAGAAGCGGAAAATGTTGTCCACGAACAGGAGCACGTCCTGGTTGCAGTCGTCGCGGAAGTATTCCGTGATGGCGAGGCCGGAGAGCGCGACGCGGAGACGGGCGCCGGGAGGCTCGTTCATCTGGC
>JAYUBJ010000435.1:0-14951 GCA_043740915.1 Verrucomicrobiota bacterium | reverse complement strand
ATGTCCTTTCCTACGAGCATCGCGCAATGAAGCCGGACGCAAAGTTGTATGAAGTCGTCGAGCAATGCTCGGGCCGGTGCGGTGCGCAACTCCTCTATGTGGATGATCGGGCGGAGAACATCGCCGCCGGCAAAGCGCGCCAGTGGCGCACCATTCTGCACACCTCACCGGAGCAAACCCTCGTGGAACTGCGGGCGACGGACCTGCTTTAGCCCACGATGCCGTAGGACAGGCGTCGCGCCTGTCTCTAACTTCGATGGATACAGCTTTTGTAAACCGTCGTCCTCAACCCAAAAACGCCACAAACGGTGGCCGTGGATCTGGAAGATGGAGACAGGCGCGACGCCCGTCCTACGCTTGAATCGCCCATCCGTTAGCCATTTAAACTGCATCGGTTTAGCCGCGCGCTCCCAGAGAAATTATTTCAAATACCGCCGCGGAATCTCCGCACCGGCCACGTAATTCAGCTTCGCGAACTTGCACATCTGATACACGTTGATCCGAAAATCCGGGCAGGTGCTGACCAGACAATATGCATCCGTCGGCGTGAAGCCGTATTCGGTGATCAGCCAGTCCATCAGGTTGATCGTCGCGGTTTCCACGGCGACCTCCAGCGGCTTCGCGATGTGAATGGACACAATGGAATCCGGTTTTTCGATGCGCATCCACGGAATGCGTTTGCCTTTGATCAATTCGAGGCGCAGCCGCACGGTGGCATTGGTTTCCGCCGCCGTGCCGACAAACTCCGTGTCGCCCTGGCTGGCATGCACGTCGCCCAGATAAAACAACGCGCCCGGATGAAACACCGGCAGGAGAATGCGGTTCCCCGGCGCGGCATCACGGATGTCGAGATTGCCGCCCCATTCACCCTGGCCATCGATGCTCGTTGTCACTTCGCGGTCCGGCGCGACACCCAGCGTGCCGATGAACGGCGTCAGCGGCCACGCGATCCGCTCGTTGAAATGCAAGGTGCCGTCGCGCAGCGTGCCGCTGGGGCCGGGCGTGTGTTTGAAAATCCGCGTCGTGTAATCGGCGGAAAGCTCCGGCCAGCGCGTTGATTCCCCGAGCGGGCCGCGGCGCGGGCCGAGGGCGATCCAGGAGAAGTCATTCACCAAAATATCCTCCACGCTGATGACCAATGTGTCGCCCCGCTCCGCGCCTTCGAGCCAGACGGGGCCGGCGATGGGATTGGCCTGCGGCGGCGTGCGGTCAAAGCCGGGGCGTCGGGCGGGAATGGCCTTGTCCGCGGAGGATTTAAAATAGCCGGTGCTGGCGTCCCAGGTTTCGATCTCGAAACTTTCGCCGGGCTGCACGCGCACCAGCGGTTCATCGCGCCAGTCGAAGGCGTATTTACGGGCCTGGTCGCGGGGGATTTGTTGCATTTTGATTTCTGGGGAGGTTCGGTTCACATCTCGATGTGCGTCACCCCCATCGCCACGATGAGATAGATGATCAGCCCAAAATAGAGCGCGCCCATAAACCGTCGTTGCGCCGGGGTGACTTCGAAGTAGCGAATTTCCTCGTCGGACTTTTTGCGGAACAATGAAAATAGACGGGGCAGCGAGGTCACGAAAATGATCAACAGAATGAAATTAAATTGCACGACCATCAGCACGCCGATGATCACGATGCCCACGATCCAGAGCCAAGGCGAGAGGGCCGTCACAATCCGCCCGCCATCCAAAAAGCCGACGGGCGCGAGGTTGAACAAGTTCAACAAAAAGCCGACGTAGGCCAGCGCGGTGAACAGGGGATTTCCCGTGACCAGATAAATGCAATAGCACGCCGACGCGCCCACCGTGCCGAGCAGCGGCCCACCAATGCCGACCTGGGCCTCGATCCACGCATTGCGCGGCGCTTCCTTGAGCGCGATGAAGGCACCCATGAAGGGAATAAAAACGGGCGCGCCCACCTTTAGTCCAATGCGCCGGGCGGCCAGCAGATGGCCGCATTCATGGATGAAAATCAACAGCACGAAGCCGACCGCAAACTTCCAGCCCCAAGCCATGGCGTAAAACCAGATGGTGATTAACATCGACCCGCCCGTCTTGAGCAGTATCGGAAAAAATTTAAGGACGGGCAGCAACAATGCCTTGAACTTGGAAAGCAAGACGCCGACAACAGCAAGTGGGCCGAGCGCCTTCTTCACCTTTTGCCATCCGCCCGGTTTCGGCGGTGCCGGATCAGCATCTTGATAATCTAAACGCGCACCTAACGGCCGAACCTCAGGCTGGCTCACCGCGTACGGCGGTGGTGCAACAACCGGCGGCAACGGTGGCGGCAATGGCGGCGGCTGGAGTCTGGGCGGCAATCGCGGTGGTGCTTCTTCGTCCATGCCAGGCAAGTTTCGGCTAATTTTATTTGGCGGTCAACCCAATGCCGTCTTTGCGAGCCTGCTTTAATAGTAGCAGCCGACGTGAGGAGGCTCCGACTTCTTTCACGTGGCGGTTCGGAAAACAGGAATGTTTGAGCCTCGTTACCTCGGCTGCTACCAGGATCTGAGTCAATCCCGCGTGATGGCTTTCATGCGGGTTTCCAGAAGAACCCGCAAGGCTTCCCGCTCGGCTTCTGTGGCTTCCCGTGGAATCCGCACCGGTTCGCCAAAAATGATTTCGCACCGCGCAAATGGCAGCGGCACCTGAAAACGGTCCCAACTCCGCAGCGTCTTTTTCCAGGCCGCATGAAACGACACCGGCACGATCGGCAGGCCGGTCATTTGCGCCAGCGCCAGCACACCCGGCTGGACCACATAACCCGGACCCCGCGGTCCATCGGGTGTGATGGCCACGTCACTGCCCTGCTCGATGCAGGACGCCAGCTCCAGCAATGCCTGCGCGCCCCGGCGACTCGACGACCCACGCACCGCTTCCACGCCGAAATGCCCCAGCACCAGTGCAAGCAATCCCCCGTCCCGGCTCGCGCTGACCAGCGCGGCCAGCCGACGCGACGGCTGGCGGGCCTTGACGTAGTCGCGGAAAATCATGAGCGACAGCGCGAGGCGGTTGTGCCAGGTGCAAAAAATAACCGGCTCCGGTTTGTCGCCCGTCAACAACCCTGAGTCGTCGCGCCAGGTGACGCGCATGGACGCCGCCATCGCGCGCCCAACGATGTAGATCAAGAAAGCGGCCAGCCGGCCGTGCCACTTCACCGGACGGGGCACCACGATGCCGGAGGTTTTGGCGGCGGCTTCGCCCATCAATCGCCTTTCTTCAAACTGGCCCGCACCAGGGCTTCCACGCCCGCTTGCGCGCCGAGCAAGGCCAGCGCCGCGCGCACCGACTCGTGCGCCTCGGGTTGCTTGAAGCCAAGCGCGATCAGGGCGAGCACCGCGTCATTGATCTTTTGGTCCTCCGCCGACAGCCCCCGCTGCGAGCTGCTGGCCTCCCACGCGCCGACTGCGCCGATCTTGTCCTTCAGTTCCACGACGATCCGCTCGGCGGTCTTCTTGCCGATGCCGGAAATGCGCGAGAGCGCCTTCACATCGCTGGCGGCCACCGCGCCGCGGAAGGCCGTGGGGTTCATGCCACTCAAAACATTGAGCGCGGACTTGGGGCCGATGCCGCTGACGTTATGAATGAGCAGGCGGAACAAATCCCGTTCCGCCGCCGTCATGAATCCGTAAAGCACATGGGCATCCTCGCGCACGGCCAGATGCGTAAGCAGCATCACCTCGCCGCCCGGCGCCGGAAGTTTGTCAAAGGAGGAGAGTGGAATGAGCACCGCGTAGCCAACGCCGTGAACCTCCACGACCACTTGCGTGGGCAGGGCTTCAATCAATTTGCCGTGAAGAAAGGTAATCATGCTGGGATGTTCATATTCGTTTCGGCGCACTCAGGTTGAAACGCCCTTTTTCCTGCGCGTGGGTCAGCGCCAGGGCCAGCGCATCAGCCGCGTCGGGCGCGGGCAATTCCGCGAGACACAACATCCGTTGCACCATTTTGGCGACGGCAACTTTTTGCGCCGCGCCATAACCGACAATGGCTTGTTTCACTTTGCGCGGCGCGACCTCGTAAATCTCCAGGCCCGCTTCCGCCGCCGCGACCAGTGCCGCCCCGCGTGCCTCGCCCATGGTCAAGGCCGTCTGCAGATTTTGCGCGAAAAAAAGTCCTTCAATCACGCACACGGTCGGGTGATGTTTCTGCATCACTTCACGCAAAACTTGGGTGATTTTCAGCAGGCAGCGCGAATGTTCCCAGCCGGCGGGACAGGCAATGGTGCCGTGCGCCAAAGTTTGCGGGTGAGGTCGGGCTGGTCGGATCACCCCAAAACCCGTGCCGCGCAGCGATGGGTCAATCCCGATGATGACCTGGTGTGCGCGCGGCGCAGCGGGAACAGTGGACGCGAAGACCGGCGCGGCCACCCGCCTGCCGCCGCGGGTCCGGCTTTTCATCTGCTCGAATTGCTGCAACGTGATGCCCACGCCCGGCAGTGTGCCAAACGCCGTCGGCATGCAAAGGAGAAAACAAATGCCCCGGGTAGCACGCGCCTCCGGCGGGTCGTTTCTGGCGTCGCGCCGGAAACCCGCAGCCGGACGTGCGCTCGCATATCCAAAACCTCCTTTCATTGCGAATGTCTCACGTCTTGGGCGGGTCGCCCAAGCCAACCCTCAAGACGGGTAGGTGACGACGTGAGGAGTCTCAAACCAACTCTTCCACAACCGAAGAGATTTGAGTCTCGTCACCTCGTCTCCTACAAAGAAATGAGTTTTCTAACGGGTTGCCAACCCGCCGGGCTTTTCGGCGGCAAGTTGCCGCCAAAAACGGGCTGGTAGCCCGTGCCACCCACTTATCAGGCGGGCTCCAAGCTACTTCGCCGACTTCCGTTCGTGCGCGAGAAACCATTCGTAGAGTTTCGGATTGTCATAGGTCCCGGTCCAGGAATCGTGTCCCGCCTCGGGATAAATGGTCAGCTCCACTTCCTTGCAGCCGGCGCGCTTGGCCGCCTCGACCATCCGCTCGGACTCGGAGACTTTTACCACCGGATCTTTCCCGCCGTGAAACGCCCAGATCGGCAGCGATTTCATGGCCGCCTGTTTTTTGGTGTCCGGGAGCAGGGTCATGATCGGATCGCCCCCGCCACAAATCGGCGCGATGGCCGCGAAACGCTCCGGATACGCGAGGCCAAGGCTCCACGTCGCGAACCCGCCCATGCTCAAGCCGGTCAAATAAACGCGACCCAGGTCCACTTTATGTTTGGCGGTCACGTCGTCGAGCAGGCCGAGCAACACGTCGTTGTCCCAGCGCTGGCCCGACGGGCATTGCGGCGAAATGATGATGAACTCCATCTCCTTTTTGTTCTTCACCAGTTTGGGCGGGCCGTGGAAGGCCACTTTTGCGACGTCCGTGCCGCGCTCGCCCGCGCCGTGCAGGAACAAGATCAACGGCCATTTCTTTTTACCCTTGGTATCGTAGTCTTTCGGCAGATACAGCAGGTAATTTGCGCTGACATTTTTGGTGATCTTGCCTTCGAAAGTAAGTTTCTTTTGCATGAGTTCCGGGTCGGTTTCCTGGGCGTGAAGGGGCGGGTTCAGCAAGGCGGCCGTTCCAACGGCGACCCACAGTAGCTTCGGTAGTTGCATAATCATTTCCGGTTTCGTTCGGTCCGGCGGCGGCGGTTGGTGCGCGCCGAGAGCCTTCACATTAACTTCAACTTCGGCAAATCCTGCGAGTCCACCAACCCGACCGGCACACGCCGGGCATTGACGACGATCAGATCATCGATGGTCCGCTCATTAAAAATCTTCAAGGCCTCGGCGGCGAGCGCCTCTTCGCGGATGCAGACCGGGTGGCGTGTCATCACGCTGGCCAGCGGGCGCGTGAGCAACTGATCGTCCGCCGCCATGCAGCGTCGAAAGTCGCCATCGGTAAATACACCGGCAAGTTTGCCCCGGCCATCCACGACGCTCAAGCTGCCGGACTTCGCCTGGGTCATCACGAGCAGCGCCTCCTTCACGGTCCGCGTTTGCGCGGCCACGGCGTTGCGTTCGCCGGTGCGCATGATGTCGCGCACCTGGACGAGCAGCGCGCGGCCGATGGCGCCGCCGGGATGGTGTCGGGCAAAATCTTTTTGCGTAAAGCCGCGCGCCTGCAGGACGGCCATCGCCAGGGCATCCCCCATCACGAGCATCGCGGTGGTGCTGGCGGTCGGCGCGAGGTTGAACGGGCAGGCTTCCTTGGGCACGCGCACGTTGAGCACCACGTCGCTGTGGCGCGCCACGGTGGATTTCAGCGCGCCGGTCAGCGCAATTATTTTCACCGAGAAACGCTTCAACGCCGGCAGCAGGTTCACCAGTTCCTCCGACTCGCCGGAGTAGCTGAGCGCGAGGATCACATCGCCATCGTTGACAATCCCGAGGTCGCCATGAAGCGCGTCCACGCTATTCAGCACAACGCTCGTCGAACCCGTGCTGGTGAGCGTGGCGGCGATCTTGTGGCCGATGTTGCCCGACTTGCCAATGCCCACAACAATGATTTTCCCGCGCTGCTTCAAGCCCGCGACGACGGTTTCCACCGCGGCATCGAACGCCCCGTCCAACTGGGCGCGCACGGCTTTGAGCGCGGCCAGTTCCACGTCGAAGACCTGGCGGGCTTGAGCGAGATGACTCATGGCCGCGAGCATGACAGCGGCCCACGGGATTTTCAACGCTGAATGGCAGAGGTAGCGGCGGGTGTCATTTCACTTTCAGAGAGTCTGTTTGGATAGTCCGCGCTGGCATGCGAATTCGACGGACGACTCGCGTTCAATGCCCGCGGCCCGGAGGATTGCACGACGGTAGCCACGGGTGACCAGAGGGAACCCGTGGGAATCAGGATTGGGAGAATTCCCCCCCGGCGGGGCGGACGCTTTGTCGGTACAAAATTGGTATTTGCCCAGCGAGGTGTGGAAAGGCTGTTCGTCCGCCCCTCTGGGGCGCGGTTCGTCGTGCATGGTTACCACGGGTTCGCTCCGCTCACCCGTGGCTACCTTCGCTTGCTCCTCTGGAGCAGCCGGCGGATCCAACACCGAACTGGGGGCGGCGCTTGGCGCCACAAAAGCGCGCAGCTTACGGCTTCGTGGCGCCGCAGCGGGCGTCACCGCCGGACTCGAGGTACGCGAGCAGGTCGAGGATTTGATCCTTGGTAAGCAGGTTGAGCAATCCGACCGGCATCAAGGACGAGGATTGCAATTCGCGCTTTTTGAGGTCCGATTTTTTCACGGTCCGGATGAGGGCATCCGATGGGCCGGTGTGGACCGTCAGCGTTTCGGGATCTTCCTTCATGATCATGCCGGGAAATTCGTCGCCGTCCTTCAACTCGAATTGATAGTTGCGGTAACGGTCCGCGATGATGAGCGACGGTTCGAGGATCTGACGCAATACTTCGGCGCGGTCGTTCTTGTACCGTTTGAAAACGTCCACCAGTTCCGGCCCATATGCGTAACCCTCCTTGCCCAGTTTGTGGCATTGCACGCAGGCAAGTTTCAGAAAACTTTCCCTGCCGCCGGCGAGATTGCGACCGGCGGCCACTTTCGGCAAATCGGGGACGAGATCAGACAGTTTCCATTCGGTCATCACCGGCTCCGGCGTGGCCGCGCGTGTGGCCAGGTAAGCCTCGACATCCGGAACGACCGCAAGCGTGCCGACCATGCGGCGCCAGTGGCCCGGGAACGTGCATACATACTGGTAATCGCCCGGCTCGGTCGGCGCGGTGAAGCTCAACTTAACCTGCTGGCCGGGTTCCGCCATTTTTGTCGCGTATAGCACCTTGGTCGAAATGGGCACATGGATCCGGCCCTGGGCGTCCGGATCCGGGGCCATCTTTTCAGCAGCCTCACCGATCTCCTCGAGGGCACCCGGCGCGACAATGACCAGGTTGTGCGGCATGGCGTCTTCGTTGATGAGGATGAGCTGCACCGGTTTGCCGGCCTCGACGACGATGAGGGATTTGTCGAAAAGCATCTGTTCCCGGATCGTGCGAACGACGAAAACGCTGACGCCGATGGCACGGAGCGTTTTGCCAGCTACGCGGGCCTGCTCCGGCGGCAGGAGCGTGGCGAGATCCGTGGCGAACTGAAATGCGCTGATCACGTCCGGATCGGTGCGCTGTTCCACGGGCACCTTTTGCAAGAACGCAATGAGGCTCTCAATCAATGGCTCCGCTTGTTCCTTCGGCCAGGATTTTCGTGGAAGCCGCTGGAGGCTGGCGACGGATGCGTTGCGTTCCGTGCCTGATTTCACGAGCACGGCCAGCGTGTTGAACGATTCCGTGTCGTGGCCAGCCATCGAGGCAATGGCCGTGATGGCCGCGCGGCGCACTTCCGTCGGATCCGCCTTCTGCAGGAGCGGTTCGACTTTCGGATAAAGCGCGGCGCGCAGATTCGGGTCGCGCAGCAGTGGAATGGCGAGCAGTAAATCCGACAGCTTGGCCGCGTCGGACTCGACTTGAGTCCAAGACTTTTCGGCGGAACCGTCGGCCGTCACCAACGCGGCGTACCCAATCTGGCGTCCCAAAGGCGATGGTAAATCACTGGCCAGTTTTGCCAACGCGGCGCGTTTGAGGGTGAGGTCGGCGGATTGGTTTTGGAGCAGTAATCCCGCGAGTTCGCGGAGCACCGGTTCGGATTCCTCGCCTTTTTTGTCCAACTCGCCCAGGCCGCCAATCAGTTCCGTCAGGGGATCGGTGCTCCGGGCTTTCGCCAGACCGGCCAGCGCTTCGAGCCGGAATTTTTTGTCGAGCCCCTTGCGCTGGAGCAGCGCGACATAGACGAACTCGCTGCGCGGCGCTTCGATCAACTCCTTGTTTGACAGGCGGCCAAGCACGTAGGCGGCGGCCGTCGGGCTCTTCGGCAGAAAAAGAGTTTTCTTGGGCGGTTCCTCGGCGGCGCGGATGGACAACGCCGCCAACGTGACGGCGAGGGTCAGTGCGAGCAACAGGCAGGACGTGCGCAACGGGGCCATATTCACAACAACATTTCAAAATTGTTCAACGACGTGTTTCGATACGACACCCGGCCGACTTCGCGAAATCCACATTTCCGGTGGCATTCGCCCGCACCCGCCAGGGCATGGTAGGCATCGAGATGGATCGCATCACCCGGCCATTCTTTGACGATTCGTTTCGCTTCTTCAAGGCAAAGCCGACCGATTCCCTGCTGTTGCCGGGCCGGAGCCACGGCCAGGCCGACCAGGTAGATTGGACGCTGGCACGGGCTAAAATATTTCCGGTCGATGGCTCAGGGCTTTTTGGTGCCGAGGGTCAAGAATCCAGGTGGGCTTGACAAGCGCCGCCTAAACAAGCGACAACCGCATCGAACTTGTTTGACGACCGGCCAGGCCCCTCCCCATTTATGACATGAGACCGGAGCAGGATTTCGAGCTTCCCCGTCTGGAACTGAAATATCTCATCGCGCCTCAACTGGCGCTGGCGGTGCGTGATTTCGTGAGTTCCTACCTGGTGTTGGATCCGCACGGCGAGGGGTTCCCCGAACTTTCTTATCCGATCCACAACCTGTATCTGGACTCCGACGATTTGAAGATTTACTGGGGCACAATCAACGGGAACCGGAACCGGTTCAAGCTGCGGCTGCGCTGTTACGCAAACAACGAGTCGGCTCCCGTGTACTTCGAAATCAAGCGGCGGGTGAACCACGCCATTCTCAAGCAACGTTGCGCGGTGCGGCGCACGGCGGTCGAATGGATTCTGGCCGGGCACCTCCCGGAGCCGGAACACCTCGCCACCGCGGATCCCGGCCCACGGGCGGTCATCCAGCGCTTCATCCAGTTGATGGCGGGATTGGATGCCAGACCCCGGGCGCACGTGACTTATCGGCGCGAAGCGTGGCTCCAGCCCGAGGACAACTCCGTGCGGGTCACACTGGATCGCGCGGTTCGCTGCACGCCGCAATTCGACGCCGATTTCCGCCCCGGCCTCGACAGTCCGGCGACGGTTTTCGGTTCCCAGGTGGTTTTGGAGTTAAAATTTACCGGGCGGTTTCCCACCTGGTTCGGCGAACTGGTGCAAGTGTTCGGCCTGTGGCAATGCGCGGCGGCCAAATATGCCGACGGCGTGTTGGCGGCCGGCGAACAACGGTTTTCCCGCGGCAATCTCTCCGGGGCGGCAGCGGCCGATCCGGAACGACACCGCACGCGCAGAGATGCATCGGGTCACCGACGGGCAATCGAGGCCTGAGCGCGGGGGAACATCCAAGGGCGCGCTATTTCTCCCGGCGCACCACCAAGTGATACACGTAAAGCGGCCCGCCGCGGTCAAACGCGTCCACTAGGCCTAGGTAGTAAACCCCCTCCGCGGGCAGCCGCGCACGGAGCACCGAATCCGCCCCCGCCGCGCTGTCGTCATTGGAGACAAGAATCTGGCCGCGCGCGTTATAGAGCGTCAGAATCGAATCCAGCGCGGAGCCGTGACGGGCCGCGAAAACCTCGGCGGTAATCTGTTCGCCAGCCTTCCCCGTAAAACGGAACACATCCACATCCCCCGGCGATTGGATGCTTCCCTGGAGCATCTTTGAAAACGGGATTTCCTGCGCATTGCGGAAGCCTTCGTTCGGCTCCTGCTCGGCCAGCCACGCCGCCGGATCAAGGACGATCAACGCGTGCGGCGGGCTCTCGCCGTCGGGCGTGACGATGACGAAGGTTAGCGGACCGGGCGGGGTTTCCAACGGGAGTTTCAACTCCACTTCGAGCTGGGTGTCGCCAATCTTTTTGGGGTCAACATCTTTCGGCACCTCCGCGTTCGCATTGGATTTGATCTTCGCTTCGATCGGCGTTTTGCCGGCGGTGAAACGCATGACCGAGGCGTTGGTGAAATTCACCCCGCGGATTTTCAGCAAGTTCGCGGAGCCGGGTAACACGCCCAATGGCAGCGTCAGAGTAATCTTGGGCGGCTCCTTTTTTGCAGGTTTGTCGTCCGCGACGGCGAAAACGCAAAGCAACACCGGCAAAGCACACGCCAGCCGCTGGCAACCGCGTCGCGAAATAAAAAATGCCATTGCTAAATTATGTGTATAGCTCCCGGACGGTGTCGCCCTCGTCGAGAATTTCCACCGGGCGGCCTTCCGGCGTGCGGATCTGTTTGCGCGGGTCGATCCCGAGCGCGTCGTAAATCGTGTGGCTGACGTCCGCGGGCCGCACGGGCCGGTCGATGACAAACGCGCCGTCTTTGTCAGTCGCGCCAATGACCTTGCCTCCGCGCACCCCCGCGCCGGCGAACAGCAGCGAGGCAGCCTTGCCCCAATGATCGCGGCCGGCGTCCTTGTTCAGCTTGGGCGTGCGGCCAAATTCGCCAAAGGCCACCACGAGTGTCTCCTGGAGCAAGCCGTGCTGCGCGAGGTCATTGATCAACGCGGCGAAACCCTGGTCAAACATCGGCAGCTTTTTGTCCAGGCTCTCGAAAATCTTTGCGTGATGATCCCAGCCGCCGAAATTGACGGTGACGAACCGCACGCCCCGCTCCACCAAACGCCGCGCCATCAAACAGCTCTGGCCGAACTCGGTGCGGCCGTAGTCGTCACGAAGTTGCGGCGTTTCTTTCTCGATATCAAATGCCGCCTGCGCTTCGGCGGACAACACCATCTCGGCAGCCTTCCGCTGGAACTCGTCGTAGGTGGCGATCTGATCGTTGCCCTTGATTTCGCCCGCCAGATGATCCACGGCGGCCAGCAACGTCTTCCGGCGTTCCATGGCGCGCGGAGTCGTCGGCTGCGCCAGCGAAAGGTCGCGGACCTTGTAATCTTTTTGATTGGGATCACCGGCCTTGAAAGATTCGTAGCGCCCGCCAAGAAACGCGCTCTTGCCCAATTCCCAGGTGAACGACGGGTTCCGCGGGATCGCGACATAGGGCGGCAACCTGCCGGCGAAGCCCGTCTCGTGCGCCACCACCGCGCCCATCGCCGGGTAATCTCCAAACGGCGAGCCAAACCTGCCTGAGAGCACCCAGTTCGTGGCCGTCTCGTGGTGGTCGTTCTCGTGCGTGCCGGAGCGCACCAGGCAGACTTTGTCCATGGTTTTGGCCATGCGGGGCAGCAACTCGCCGATCCGCGTACCCGGCACATTGGTCGCAATGGCTTTGTATTTTCCGCGCACGTCCTCGGCCGCTTCCGGCTTCAAGTCAAACGAATCGTGGTGCGAAAGCCCACCGCCCAGATAAACCAGGATCACGGATTTCGCGCGCGGGCCCTTGCCGGAACCCACGCCGGCGGATGCCTGCTCCTGCGCGAGCAAACCGGCCAGCGACAGTCCAATCGGGCTGAGCGCGCCTACGCGCAGGAAATCCCGGCGCGAAAATCCGTTGCACAGGTGGCTCGCTTTTTGGCTTAGAGAAATGTCGAGCATGGGTCGTATTCGTTAATGGTTAGCACAGCCCGGTCAATGATTGAAGGCGAATTCTTTGGAGTTGAGCAACGCCCAAAAAAGATCCGCGTACACTTCTTTTCGATCATCCCCCGCCGCGAGCTCCTTGGTCACGGCATCCGTTTCCGCCGCGGATGGCCGCCGGCCCAGCGTCGCGAGAAACACCTCTTCCAGCGCGCGGGCGTCGTCCGTATTTTCTTTGAGCAACGTGAACAACCGGCCTTCGGCGGCCCGAATTTTCTTTCCCGTGCCCTCCCCGTTTTGCAAATGCAAAAGTTGCGGCAGGGTCACTTCGCCGTTGCGCTCGCAGGCGCAGGCGGTCACGCGGTCGGAACGGCCAAAGAGGCTCAGAAAATACGAGCTGACGCCCGGCTCCGGCAGTTGGATCGCGCGCGTCCCCATGGGATAACCCGCGAACTGGTCCGGCACACTCGTGGCCTGACTGAGGGCGTCGAGCAAGACCTCGGCGGGCAGCCGGCGCGCGTAATAATGCGAATAAAAATGCCGGTCGGTTTCGTTGCCCGGCAGGGTGGCGGAACTCAATTGATAGGCGCGCGAATTCAAAATCAGCCGCATGACGTGCTTCAAGTCGTAGCCGTGCGTGACGAATTCCCCTTTCAGCGCCGTCCACAATTCCGGATTGGTCGGTGGATTGCTCGCGCGCAAATCATCCACCGGTTCGACCAGCCCGACAGACAGGAAGTGCCGCCACAACCGGTTGACCAGCGCGCCGCTGAAATACTCGTTCTTCGGATCGGTCATCCATGCCGCCAGCCGCTCGCGCGGATCTTCGCCCGGTTTGACCCCGAGATTCGAGCGATCCAGCGGTTGCGGCGGCAGAAATTTCTTGGTGCGCGGCTGGCTCGCGCCGAGCTGCCGGATTTGGAGTTGCTCGAGTTGCGCGCGCGCGTCCGCCAGCTTTTTCTTGGCCTCAGCCGCTTTCTTCGTGTTTTCCACGCCGGGTTGCGCGCTCGCCGCCGCTTCGGCCGCACTCAATTCTTTTGCGAAATTGTCGATTCTCTTTTGCTGCTCCTCCTCCTCGCGGGTGTGCGTGAGCAGCGAGGTCGGCCCCTTCGCCATCTCCTCGCGCTTCATCGTGACCCGCGAAAAGAATGCCGCAAAATGATAAAAATCGTCCTGCGTATATTTTTCGAGCGGATGATTGTGGCAACGGGCGCAGCCAATCCGTGTGCCGAGAAACGACTGCGCCACGCCATCGGCAATTTCCGATTCCTCCGCCCGCGACTTTTCGCCCACGTTCACGATGTAATAGCCGATCTGCGGCTTGGCCACGCTATCGCCGCTCGCTGTCAGGATGTCGCGCGCCAGTTCGTTCCACGGACGGTTGGCGGCCACCTGCGCGCGCAGCCAGGCGTGGAAAGACCGCACCCCTTTCGCCCCGCGCACGTCGTGATCGCGCTCCTTGCGGTTCTGCAACAAATCACTGAACTGCAGCGTCCAATAATCCACATACTCCGGCCGCTCCAGCAGTTCATCCACCAGCCGCGCGCGTTTGTCACTGCGCCGGTCCGCCAGAAACGCCCGCACCTCCTCCGACGTCGGCGGCGTCCCCGTCGTGTCCAAAAACGCGCGCCGCAAAAAGGTCGCGTCATCGCAATCCGCGGACGGAGGCAACCGTAACGCCTTCAACTTTTCGAAAACATGTTCGTCCACCACGTTGTCCCGCCGGACAAAAAGTCTCGGATCCACTTTGGTTTCGTGGGGCATCGTAAACATCATGACCGCCACCTGGCCCTGGAAGTGGACACGCACAGCGGCTTCCCCGGCGCCCAGCGAACGCACCCGGCCCTCGGGCGTCACCTGGAGGACCGTCTCGTCGTTCGAGAAAAACTTGCTCAACCACGTGACATCGCGCGCGTGGCCGTCGGCGTAATGCGCACGGACGAGCAGTTGCTGGCGTTCGCCCACGCGCATCGTGCGGTTGCCCGGCAACACTTCCAACCGCGCGGCGTCCGCCTCGTCCGCGACGGGCCCGGGCGCGCGCGCGGCGATCCACGCGAGCAAGGTCCGATGTGCGCGCGAGCCTTCCGCAAAACGCTGGCCGCCCTCGTGCGGCACCGCGGCCACCGCCTTGAGCACCAGCAGGCTTTCCGACGGCACGGCGGGGTTGATGCGCCGTGATTTCAAATCGCTCATCACCCAGTCGTGGTCCCATTCCGGCGCATAACCGCGCAACGAGAGTCTAAAACCGTTTTGTCCCGCCAGTTTTCCGTGACACCCGCCCGCGTTGCAGCCGCCGCGCGTCAACACCGGCTCGATGTCCTGCTGAAACGACGGCGCGCGCGTGAGCGCCGCGTCAACGGCCTTGACAGAAATCCGGGCGGAAACCCCGTGGTAACTGGCGATGATTTCCGTCTGGCCGTCGCCCACTGGACGGCAAACGCCAGCGGCGGAAACCGTCACTTGCTTCGGCTGTTTGCTGGTGAAGCGCGCCTTGTCCGTGACATCCATCCGCCGGCCGTCGCTCGCCACCGCCGTGACCAGCAACCCTTGTTCGTCATCCGCGCCGCGCAATTCGAGGGTGTCGGGCTGAACGATGAGCCGGGCCGCGTGAATCGTGGGTTCCGGAAAAGTTTTTGTCGAAGCC
>JAYUBJ010000434.1:0-4836 GCA_043740915.1 Verrucomicrobiota bacterium | reverse complement strand
TCCGTCAACCCCTCGCGGTCTATGGCTACATCGAGGTGGTCATCGGATTGTACGCGTTTTTCTTTGCCTCGATTTACAAATTCGCCGACGGCGTCTTCGTCAGCGTCGGCACGGGCCATCTGGAGCACACCACGCTCCTGCTTCTGCTCAAGGCCGCGTTGAGCGTGGGGTTGTTGCTGGGCCCAACCATCCTTATGGGTGGCACGCTGCCGTTGCTCGCGGAATGGTTGCAACGCGAATCCACCGACGCCGGCCGTCGTTCGGCGCGGTTTTATTCGACCAACAGTCTCGGAGCGGTCTGCGGCGCGGGGCTGGCAGGATTTGTCCTCGTGGAGGAGTTGGGCATGGGCGCGACGCTGCAAATGACCGCGCTGGCCAATGTGTTGATCGGCATCACCGCCGTCGGACTGGCCCGCTACCAATCCCATCCGACGCAAACGCCCGTCGCCAATCCGGTGGCGTCATTGGAAGCAAAGACTGCGGAGGCCAACTTTGCGTGGGCCATCTTGCTGGTGACGTTGACCGGCGCGGTATCGATGGGCTTGGAGGTGCTGGCTTCACGTTGCCTGTCGCTCATTTTCGGCGCGTCGTTGCAGGCGTTTGCGACGGTGCTCATGTCGTTCATTCTCGGCATTGGTTTGGGCAGTGCGGTGGTGGCTTCGCCGCGGTTTCGGCAGTTGCGACATGAAACCACGGCGATCGTTTTGTTGCTCGTCGCCGCCGGATTGATCGGGTTGCTGGTGCTGACGATTGAGCAATGGGTGGAGTTTTATCGGGTTGCCAAAAATGGGCTGGCGCGCAACCAGATGGGTTATCGCTACCATCAAGTGCTCACAGCGGTCATGTCGCTGATCGTGCTTGGTTTGCCGGCGGGGTTGCTGGGTTCGGTGCTGCCGCTGTGCATTCGGGCGGTCTCGGGCGGGGAGGACAGCCTGGGCGGGCGGGTGGGCCGGTTGCTGACGTGGAACACGCTCGGCGCGGTGGGGGGTGTGCTGCTGACGGGATTTGTTTTGATGCCGCATCTGGGACTGCGCGGTTCTTTCGCGACCCTGGCGACCGTGCTGAGTCTCGCCGCGTTGCTGACCGCCCGGGCCAAACAACAGCGCAAAGCGTTGCTGGTTTCCGCTGGCGTGGCGGTGGCGCTGGCGGTGACGGGATTGACGGGCGGCGACGGCTGGCGTTACGTGCTGAGTTCGGGGGTTTTTCGATTGCGCGAAAATGAAGCCTCGCGCGCGGCGTTGGAACAGCGGCGCGAGCACGTCAAGCTGTTGTTTTATGAAGATGCGGCGGACGCCACGGTGTCGGTGGAGCAAGCCCAGATCAGCAGCGTGACGAATCAAATCAGCCTGCGGATCAACGGCAAGGTGGATGCGACCACGCAGGGTGATTTGGCGACCCAATATCTGCTGGCGCATTTGCCGATGCTGGCGCGGCCCGACGCGAAGCACGTTTTTGTGCTTGGCTTCGGCAGCGGCATCACGGCGGGCGCGGTGCTGGGCCATCCCATCGAGCAGTTGACCATTGCGGAAAACTGCGAGCCGGTGCTGCGCGCCGGAAAAATATTCGAGCCGTGGAACCGCGGTGTGCTGACGAATCCGCGCTCGCGAATTTGGAACGAGGATGCCCGCACGGTGCTCAAGCTCAGCCCGCAGAAATACGACGTGATCATCAGCGAGCCGTCGAATCCGTGGATGGTGGGAGTGGGCAGCGTGTTCAGCCAGGAATTTTACCGGCTGGCGGAAAGCCGGCTCAAGCAGGGTGGCGTGATGGCGCAATGGTTCCACATTTACGAAATGCACGACGGGATCATCGCGCTGGTGTTGAACACGTTCAGTTCCGTGTTTCCGTACATGGAAGTTTGGGATGCCGACAAGGGTGACATCATCCTGCTCGGTTCCACGGAGCCGTGGCTCTCGACGCCGGACGTGTATCGGAAAGTATTCGCGCGCGAAGGGCCGCGCAAGGATTTGGCGGAGATAGGAATGAAATCACCGGAGACCGTGTGGGCGCGGCAGATGGCCTCGCAGCGCACCGGCTTCGCGATTCCCGATGAGAGGAACGCCGCCCTGCAATCGGACGAATTTCCCGTGCTGGAATACGAGGCGCCGCGGGCGTTCTTTCTGGGCAAAGGCGCGCCACTCTTGTTTCAATGCGGCGAGCGGACTTTGCAGGTGGACCTGGCGCCGAGCGATAGGAGCGGTGCGCTCGGCCGGTTGGACAAGGATTTGTTGAGGTCTGTTTTTGGGCGGTTCTCCACGATCAATCCCGAGATGGAAAACCAGCTCGGGGTGCGTTTGAGCACCAATATTTCCCCGGCGAGATTGGAACTGTATCTCAGCGAACACCCGGTGCCGTCGATTTTTTTTCCTGGGGCCGGCGCTGGGACCAATCAGGTCGAGTTGCCCGCCTCCGCGAGCGAGGAGCTGAAGCAGTTATCCGAGGCGGACGTGCTCCTGAGAAATCCGGTGCGCTGGACTGCGGGGATCACGGTCATCGAAACCATCCTGCGCGCGCGCCAGGCCAGTTCCAGGCCGGCATTGTTGGACTGGTCCCCGAGCGCGGTTGCTGTTTTGGCGGCCAAGAAGTGTCTCAAGCGGGGTGATCTGCCGCGCGCCAAGAACATTGTGTTGCTGGGGCTGCAACTGGAACCTGAAGCTGCTGAACTGCGTTATCTTGCCCGCATTGTGGCAAGAGAGGAGAAATCGGCGACACCCCCCGCCACTGCCCGCCGACCATGACGCCGCACATTCGCCCCGCGACCGCCGCTGATTTACCAGGCATTCTGGAGATTTACAACGAGGCGGTGCTGAACACGACGGCCACGTATGATTACGAGCCGCGGACGCTGGAGCAGCGCGCGGCGTGGTTTGAAGAACGGACGCGCGAGGGGTATCCGGTCTTCGTCGCGGTGGACGAGTCGGGCCGGGTGCTGGGTTGGAGCGCGCTGAATCCGTTTCACGCCCGCATCGGGTACCGGTTTACGGCGGAGAATTCAGTTTATGTCGCGGCGGACAGGCGCGGGAAGGGCCTGGGAAAATTACTATTGCCGCCGTTGATTGCGGGTGCGCAGGCGAAGGGGTTGCACGCGATCATTGCGGCCATCGACGCAGAAAACACGGCGAGCATCCGGCTGCACGCGGCGTTTGGTTTTGAGAAGGTTGGCCATTTCAAGCAAACCGGATTCAAATTCAACCGGTGGCTTGATGTCGTGTACCTGGAGCGGTTGTTGTGAGGGCAATCAGCCGCTGTGACTAATTTCCCGGGCGGTTGCCGCGTTGCCGGCCGCCGCCACCACCGAAGTTTGTATCCACCGGTTTGCCATCGAGCAGATTCTGGAGATTCTGCATGGTGCGATCGACGATCCCGGACAGGCGTTCATCCGTGACGCTGACGGACTTAAGCAGATCCATGCGGGCGCGGATGACATTGGGGTCGGACGGTGGGTCGCGTTGCAAGGGGCCAAAGTTGCCGCCGGCCAAGCTCAACACGGCACCGAACCGGCCAAAGCCATTCTGGTCATCAGCCATCACGCTCTTGAACATTTCGTTGGCTTGCGGGTTGGAGCCGGCGAAGGTGAGTGCCGAATTGAGCACCGACCCCTTTTCCCATTGGTTGGTCATGCGGGCATCGTTATAGGCCTGGTAAAGGGCGGGCATGGCTTGTTCCTTGAGCGTGCTGGTGAGGTAACTCAGCGCGCTCTGGTCGAGCCGTCCGTCGGCGCTGATCATCTGGGCCTGCGCCGTGGCGGAGAAAGTCGTGTCGTTATAGGTGGTCAGCACGGCGTAGAGATAGCTCTTGGACATTTGATCCAGCCGGCTGGGGTCGGAAATATTGGGCGGGTTGGTGAGCAAATCCTTGGCGGCGGTGAGGGCCAGGTCGCGATATTTTTTCGGAGCCATTTCTTCCAGAAGTTTCGCCACGGTGCCGACTTCGACGCCGCGACCGGTACTGCCCAAGACTTCCGCGAGCGCCTGCTCGGCCGGCTCGCCACCGATTTCCTTCAAAGTGCTGATGAGTCCGAGGCGCAGCGAAGGCGGGTAAAGGAAATCCGTTTGCGGCAACGCATTCTGCCAGGGTGCTCCGCCTCCTTGACCACCCCCGCCGCGGTTGCCGCGGCCACCGCCCGGGGTGATCGCGACGTTGGCGCCGCCAGTCGCGGGGGCTTCGGTCGGCCGATCATATTCCACGTCCTGATTCAACGACATGAAGGCCCGGATCGTGGGGACCGACTCCTGGCCGAGGTCGGAAAGATTTTCCAACTGGTGCACAATCTGGCGGATCGATTGGGAACGCGCGGTGTCGGCGGCGGGTTTGAGCTTGACCAGCCGGTCGAGAATTTCTTTCGGGGAGGACTTCACCGCGACGGGCACCTCGACGGTGGTCTGCACCTGCTCCACCCGGGGCGCGCGGTTGCGGGAAAGTTTCAATTCTTTCTCCGCCTTGTCACGCTCGGCGCGCAGTTTGTCTTCCAGCTCGGTGCGATACTTTTTAAATTGGTCGTCTTTCTGGTTGGAGACGTACAAGTAAGCCGCACCAAAGCCGATCCCGGCAGACACGAGCAGGGCGATGAGAGTTTTCATAAAGTTAGGTTCAGATTAACAGAGCAGTGGAGTAGATCACCGCCGAGTTGCCAAAGTTGCGCGCCAATGCAAAGTCAATAACTGCGCCACTGGCCCACGGGCTCATCGGCCAGGCCCAGGTGCGCCGCGGCGTCCACCCCGGCGACCGTTCCCGCCCGCCGCCGCCGCTTCGGGGTTTAGTTTATTCCTGCTTTGACAGGTCGGATTGGTGGTTGGAAACGAAGACATAAGCGGCGGCGAAACCCACGCCCGCGGC